>CBIHOS010000003.1:0-86918 GCA_966211945.1 uncultured bacterium | reverse complement strand
TGACCGCCGTCGAGGCGCTACCGGACGTAGCCAAGCGCCTGAAGGATTTGCGGCAGGACTGGAAGCAGGCCAGTGCCGGCCCGCGCGGCGCCGAGGGCGACGCCCTGTGGCAGCGGTTCAAGGCCGCCACCGATGCGGCGCAGGCGCGCGTCGACGGGTTCTACGCCCAGCGCTCGGTCGAGGACGCCGCGGTCCTGCAGGAGAAGGGGCAGCTGGCCGAACAGGCCGAGGCGCTCGCCGAATCCACCGACTGGCTCAAGACCGCCGACGCGCTCAAGGCGCTGCAGCAGCGATGGAACACGCTCGGTCACGCCCCGCGTGGCGAGCAGGGCAAGGTACTGAACGCCCGCTTCCGGGCCGCCTGCGATCGCTTCTTCACGCGGCGCAAGGACGACCTCGCGCAGCGCAAGGACGTGTGGAGCGCCAACCAGGCGGTCAAGGAAGACCTGATCGCCCAGGCCGAGGCGATTGCCGAATCCACCGACTGGAGCGCCGGCGTCGAGCGCATCAAGGCGCTGCAGGCCGAGTGGAAGGCGAGCGGCCCGGTCAAGCGCCAGAAGTCCGAGCAGTTGTGGCAGAAGTTCCGCGCCGCCTGCGATCGGTTCTTCGACCGCTACAAGAACCGTCACGTCGCCGAGTTCGACAGCCGACGCGTGACACGTGAGCAGGCGCTCACCGATTTCGAGGCGCTGGCTTCGGCCGAGGGCGAGGGCGAGACGATCGACGGCGCCGCCGCCCTGGTCCGCGCCGAGCAGGCGTGGCTGGCCTGGCGCAACGGCCCGCCGCTGCCGCGCGAGATCGTCCGGCCGATGCAGGATCGCTTCGCGGCGGCCGCGCAGACGCTGCTCGAACGCTATCCCGATCAGTTCCGCGGCTCGGCACTCGACCCGGCGGTCACGCGGGCCCGCATGGGCGAACTGGTGCAGCAGGTCGAGCAGCTCGGCTCGCCCCAGCAGTCGCCGCACGTCGCCGCGCACACAGCGCCGGCCGCGACGCTCGCCACGATGCTCAAGGAGGCGCTGGCCTCCAACACGATCGGTGGCCGTGTCGACGATCAGACGAAGCGTCGCGCCGCGCAGGAGACCGTCAGGGTCACCCGCTCCGCCTGGAATCGGCTCGGCCCGCTGAGCGGTGACGAGGCCGTCGATCTGGAACGGCGCTTCGCGGCCGCCTGCCGGCGCTTCGACGACGCGCGCGACGAACGTGGCGGCGGTGGTGGTGACCGTCGTGGCCCGCGGCCGCCGCGCGGCCCGCGCCAGGAGACCAGGGCGTAAAGGGCTCAGCGAGGATCGTTGGGATCTTCGAGGTACGTGTACCCGTGCAGGCCTTCTTCGTAGAACCGCAGCAGGCGGCCTGACTCGAGGTAGTCGAGGCGGCCGGCCCGTACGGCGGCCTCCACGTCCATCCGCATCTTCCCGAGCAGGTGCTCGACGTCGAACTCGACGTAGTCCAGCACCTCCTTGACCGTGTCGCCCTTGATCACGGCGTCCAGGACGACTTCCTGCTTGTCGTTCAGGCTGACGTGGACCGCGTGCGTGTCGCCGAACAGGTTGTGCAGGTCGCCGAGGATCTCCTGGTAGGCGCCGACCATGAAGACGCCGAGCAGGTAGGGCTCGTCCTTGATCGTGTGCAGCGGCAGCGTCTTCTTCACGTCGCGCCGATCGATGAACTGATCGATCTTGCCGTCGGAGTCGCAGGTGATGTCGCCGAGCACCGCGTGCTGGGTCGGCCGCTCCTCGAGGCGATGGATCGGCATCACCGGGAACAACTGGCCGATCGCCCAGCTGTCGGGGATCGACTGGAACAGCGAGAAGTTGCAGAAGTACGTGTCCGACAACAGTTCGTCCAGCGACTGCAGATCCTCGGGCACGAGATCCAGCTGCGAGACGATCTTCTGCAGCTTGACGCAGAGGTGCCAGTACAGGTTCTCCGCGTGGCAGCGCTGCTCGAGCGAGAGGTAGCCGGCCGAGAACAGGTTCATCGCCATGTCGAGCGCGGCCTGCGCGTCGTGGTAGCTCTCGAGCGCGTTGCGCGCGGTGAGATTGCGCAGCGTCTCGATCAGGTCGGCGACCGGCTGTTCGAGTTCCTCGGTGACCTCGGTCGGGACGTGCTCCTCGCCGAACTCCGACACGCCGAGGACGTTGAAGACGAGGAGGCTGTGGTAGGCGGCAATCGCCCGGCCGCTCTCCGACACGATCGTCGGGTGCGGCACGCCGGTCTCGTCGCACACCTGCTGGAGGTGGTACACCACGTCGTTGGCGTACTCCTGCAGCGTGTAGTTCATGCTCGATTCGAAGTTGGTCTGCGATCCGTCGTAGTCGACGCCGAGACCGCCGCCCACGTCCATGTACTCGAGCCCGGCGCCGGCCTTGTGCAGCTCGCAGTAGATCCGCGACGCTTCGATCAGCGCGCCCTTGACGATGCGGATGTTCGGGATCTGGCTGCCGAGATGGAAGTGGAGGAGCTTGAAGCAGTCGGCCATGCCGCGCGACTTCAGCTCCTCGAGCCCGCGCATGATCTCGGTGACGGTCAGGCCGAACTTCGACCGGTAGCCGCCCGAACTCTGCCAGCGGCCGCTGCCGCGCGCCGCCAGCTTGACGCGGAAGCCGATCTGGGGCCGCACGCCGACCTTCTCGGCATACTCGAGGATCAGGCCGAGCTCGGTGTACTTCTCGACGACCGGGATGATGTTGCGCCCGATCTTCTGAGCGAGCATCGCCATCTCGATGAACTCGGCGTCCTTGAAGCCGTTGCAGATCACCGGCGTGTCGTTGGAGGCCAGCGCCGCCACCGCCATCAATTCGGGCTTGCTGCCGGCCTCGATCCCGAAGTTGTAGGGGCGGCCGAACTCCAGCACTTCCTCGACGACCTGGCGCTGCTGGTTCACCTTGATCGGGTAGACGCAGATGTACTTGCCCGTGTAGGTGTGCTGCTGGATCGCCGCCGCGAAGGCGTCGTGGATGTCGCCCAGCCGGTGCTTGAGGATGTCGCTGAAGCGGACCAGGATGGGCAGCGTGATGCCGCGCATCTGCAGCCGGTCCATCAGCTGCTTCAAGTCGATGAAGCGGGCCTTGTCCTTGGTCGGATGGACCAGGACGTTGCCGTTCTCGCCGATGGAGAAATAGCCGGCGCCCCAGCGATCGATCTCGTAGAGTTCGGTCGCGTCGACGGAGGTCCAGGAGTCGGTGGCGCTGGTGCCTGGCAGCGCCCGCGGCGAGACCGTGGTCATCTCTGCATCATAAGGTCATTCCCGCGGCAGTCAGCGAAGCCGCTACCGCTGCTTGCGATATTGCGCCACGCGCACCGCGGCGTCGACGCTGCGCGTCTCGACGCGGGCGTTGACGATGCCGCCTTCTTCGAGCACGAGGCGCGGCGAAGCGATGTGGCCCTGGACGCGGGCCGAGGCGCGCACATCGACGATCTCGGTGGCGGTCAACCGGCCCGTCGCCTGGCCGAGCACGGTGATGTCGCGGGCCAGCACATCGGCCTCGACCTTGGCGTCGAGCGCCACGCGCACGCAGTGAGCCGGTGCCGAGACCGTCCCGTGCACCGTGCCGTGGACGTCCAGATCCTCCTCGGCGTTGACGGTGCCGGTGATGACGAGCGTGGGGCCGAGCACCGAAGGCGCGGACTCGGCGGGCGTGAGCGTAGGAGCAGTAGGCATCGTGTGACGAACGTATGACGCCGCCCGCCTCTGCCAGGGTTGGCAGACAGGCCGGACGGCCGGCGTGAATCAGGCGCGCGGCGGGCGACGGCCGCCGCGCTGAGCGGAGATCGTACCCGCGTTCGTCACGACTGCAAACTGGAGCGTGCGGCCTGCCTGGAACGGCGTGGGTCTATCTGGTGGCGGCGGTGGCGCCCGCAGGCTTCGGCCGGTTCTTGTACTTCTCGTACAGCTGCGTGTGGCGGCTGTCGAGCGGCACCGGGACACCCTTGATGAACACGTGGGTGATGGCACTGCGGATCTCCAGGGGATCGCCGCGGCTCACGATCAGGTTGGCGATCTTGCCCGGTTCGATCGAGCCGACGAGACGGTCCAGGCCGAGCAGCTGCGCTGGCGTCAGCGTGATGGCGCGGATGGCGACGTCGTGCGGCAGCCCGAAGCCGACGGCGGTGCCGATCTCGTACGGCAGGTTGCGCACGTCCGAGGACGAATACGTCGACATCGCGATCGTGACACCCGCCTTGTGCAGCACGGCCGGTGCGGCCATCGTCGCGTCGTAGGGGTCGTCGTCCGAGTTGGGGAGGGCCTGGGTCGGCCCGAGGATCACCGGCACCTTCTTCTCGGCGAGCAGCGCGGCGACCTTCCACGCCTCCTCGGCCCCGACCAGCACCACCTTCTGCTTGTGCGTGTCGACGAAGAACGCCACGGCGTCGCGGATGTCGCGCTCGGCATTGGCACGGAGCAGCCACGGCCGCTCGCCGGCGGCGTACGGGGCGAGCGCCTCGAGCTTCAGGTTGCGCTCGATGCGATCGGCGGCCTTGCCGCGCGCCTGGCGGTAGTCGCGCGCGTCGGCGATCCAGCGCGCGAGCTCGCGCGTCTGCTTGGCCTGCTCCTCCTTCGCTTCGCGGAACGGACGCGTGCGCAGCGAGAAGGTGGAGGGATCGAACGATCGCGAGCGCAGCGACGGCCAGTTCACGACCATGCCGACCGACCTGTCGATCAGCATCTCCTCGATCGTCCACCCGTCGAGGTGGAACGCCGAGGCCTGCCCGCCGATCACCGGACCGCCGGCGCCGTTGCCGGGCACGCCCGGCGCCGCGACGACGTGGGTGACGCCGTTGACGCGCGCCACGGGAATGTGATCGGTCGACGGGTGTACCGCGGTGGCGGCGTCGATCTGCGGGTTGAAGGCGCCGACCTCGGTGATGTCGTTGGTCGCGTTGACCGCGCTGATCTCGGTGAGCCCGACCTGGCTCATCGCGTCGAAGAACCCGGGCGTGACCTCCAGGCCGGCACCGTCGATCACCTCGGCGCCGGGCGGGACCGCCACCGACGCACCGACCGAGAGGATCCGGCCATTGGCGACGATCACCGTGCCGTTCTCGATGACGGGGCCGGACACGGTGGTGATGCGTGCGCCCGTGATCGCGTAGATGCGCGGCGCGTCCTGGCCGGCCAGGCGAGCGGTACCCACGGCGGCGACGGCCGCGCAGGCCGCGGCGATCGACAGGCCGCGCAAGGCGGAGTGGACGTTCATCGATCCTCCTCGACGCGCGGCGTCGTCTCGACCTTGGGGGTGGCCTCGGTGGGCGCCGGCCTGGACGGCGGCGCGCTGCTCTTCTCCTTGTCCTTCAGGGCCTGCTTCTGCCGGGCCCGTGCCTCGCGCGCCTGCAGGTCCTTCTGCCGGTCGAAGTAGACGACGCCGTCGATCAGCACCTGCTGCGCAATCGCGAAGGTGCTGAGCGGATGGGCGCTGTACAGCACGAGATCGGCGTCCTTGCCGACCTCGATCGAGCCGACGCGCTTCTCGATGCCGAGCTGCGTCGCCGGGTTCAGCGTGATCAGCGCGAGCGCCTGGGCCTCCGTCAAGCCGCCGTACTTCATCGTCTTGGCCGCCTCCTGATTGAGGTGGCGATGCTCTTCGGCGCTGTCGGAGTTGATCGACACGAGGACGCCGCGCTGGGTCATGATGGCCGCGTTGTAGGGAATGGCGTCGATGACCTCGAACTTGTAGCCCCACCAGTCCGAGAACGTCGAGGCGCCGGCGCCGTGCCTGGCGATCTCGTCGGCGACCTTGTAGCCCTCGAGTACGTGCTGCAGGGTCGCGATCTCGAACGTGAATTCCTCGGCCAGCCGCAGCAGCTGGAGGATCTCGTCGGCGCGATACGAATGCGCGTGCACGAGCCGCTTGCCTTCGAGAATCTCGACGAGCGGTTCGAGTTCGAGATCGCGGCGCGGCGCCGGCGCGGTCCGATCACCGGCCTTGACCGCCGCCTCGTGCGCGCGCCACTTGGCCTGATAGGCCCGCGCCTCGACGAACGCTTCGCGGATCACGTCGATGACGCCCATGCGCGTGCTCGGGTATCGACGGTCGGCGGCGTTGCCGCTGGCGCTGGCGCGCTTGGGGTTCTCGCCGAGCGCGAACTTGATGCCCGGCATGGCGCCTTCGAACAGCAGCGCCTTCGCGTCCTTGCCCCAGCGCAGCTTGATGACGGCGTTCTTGCCGCCGATGGCGTTGCCGCTGCCGTGCAGCACGTTGGCGGTGGTGACGCCGCCGGCCAGGCCGCGGTAGATGTCGACGTCCTGGGGGTTGAGGACGTCCTCGATGCCGACCATCGCGGTGACCGAGAGGCTCAGTTCGTTGACCGAACCGTCGACCGCGATGTGGCTGTGCGCGTCGATGATGCCCGGCATCACGAACAGGCCGGCCGCATCGATCACGGTGGCGCCGCGCGGCACGTCGACATTGGCGCCGACGGCGGCGATCCGGCCGTTGCGGATGACGATCGTGCCCTTGTCGATCGTCCCCTTGGCAACCGTGAGGATCGTCGCGTTGCGGATGGCCGTGACCGGCGCCGCGGTCTGCGCCGCGACCGGACCGGCGAGGCCGGCCAGCAGCGCCAGCCCCGACAGCGTGCATGTGAGATGGCGGGTCATCGGCGTCCTCCCGGAGCGGTACCGCGCGTCGGCGATGGGCTCGCCTCGGCCGCGGCTTCGAAACGACGGCCGTCGACGAACACGTGCTTGATCGTGCTCTTGTCGGCCAGCAGGTCGCCCTGCACGACGACGAGGTTGGCGATCTTGCCGGCGTCCAGGCTGCCGAGGCGATCCTGAACGCCGTAGATCTGCGCCGCGTCGAGCGTCAGCGCCCGCAGCGCCGCGTCGGGCGAAAGTCCGGCCTTGATGGCCTTGCGGACGCTGGCCAGGTACTCGCCCGGGCCGGCGAGGCCGTCCGAGTAGAACGCAAACGTCACCTTCTGCTCGACCAGGGCGGCCGGCGTACGCGGCGCCTCGGCGCGCAGTTCGAGCACACTCAACAGTTCGTCGGCCTCGGGATCGGCGTCCTTCGGCTTCTCCGGCCAATGCGCGCTCACCAGCACCGGCACGCGGGCCTTCGCGAGTCGCGGCGCCGCCGCGTAGCCCTCGTGCGCGCCGTAGACGACGATCGGCAGGTCCAGTTCGCGGCCGAAGGCGAGCACGCGATCGATCTGCACGCGGCTGCTCGCCGGCAGCAGGAACGGCGTCTTCGCCCGCAGCGCGCCCTGCAGCGCCTGCACGGCGCGATCGTGATCGGGGCGGGTGCGGCCGCGCGGGTTCTCGTCGTAGCGGCGCGTCGCGTCGGCCGCGTGCCGCGTGTCGACGAGCACCTGGCGGACGTACGCATAGACGCCCATCAGCGATCCGGGGAAGACGTTGCCCGGGCCGGGCGGCGACAGCCGGATGGGCATGGCGGCGGCGCTGCGGACGATCACGTCCTCGCGGCGTTCACCACTCAGGTTCACGACCGCGGCCTGGCCGGGGAACACGCCGCCACGCGGAGCGGTGACGATGGTCGTGACACCACCGCCGCGCCATGTCTCGATCTTGCGATCGTCGGCCCGGAACTCGTCGGCCGCCTGCACCCAGGGCGTGGTGGCCGGGCGGTCCTCTGGTCCGCGATTGGGCCTGGCCGGCGGGCGCGGCGCCGCAGGGCCTGCCGGAGCAGCGCCTGCCGCACCTGATCCGGCCGGCGCGGCGGCAGCGCCGAGGCCCAGGTCGGTGAACGCGTCGATCAGGCCGGGGTACACCGTCAGGCCGGTGCCGTCGATGATCACCGCTTCCGCGGGGACCTCGACGCGCGCCCCGACGGCGCGGATCAGGCCGTTGGCCAGCACGATCGTCCCCGACTCGATCGGTGGGCCGGAGACGGGAACCAGACGGGCGTTCCGGATGGCGATGGGGGCAACGGGCTGCGCCGACGGACCGGCACTCGCGCCCAGCACACACGCCACTCCCAGCGCCGCCACTCGCAGGCGCGCAGCCTTCACCAGCACTCCTCCTGAAAACAGACGGACGCCACGTGCGCACACGTGGGGAAGGGGCGATGCTACCCCCGGCCCCGTCGTGCCGGCAAGCGCCAGCCGTGTCAGGCGGACGGCCGGCCGCGCGGCGCGCTCCAGAGGCTCGCGGCGATGACCGCCAGCGTCGCCAGGGCCGATCCGGCCCAGACGATCGGCCCGTCGCCAGGGACGCGGCTCGACGGCAACACGCCGGTCGCCAGGATCACCGCGAGCGTGCCAAGATCGCCCGCGGCCCAGGCCAGCGCGAACGCCCGCGTGTCGTCGGCGCGGTGCGCGAGGCGCCGGCCCAGCACGAGACCGATCGCGACGACCACGACGCGGGCCGCGATCGACACGGCGCCGGCCGCGCCGGGCACCGCCGGGCCGCCGATCAGCCGGGTCAGCGACACCGCCAGGTCCAGCGGCGCCGCGAGACAGAGATAGGCGACGGCGAACGACCACAGCGCGTGGCGCGCGACTGTGGCCAGGAGGTCACGCATGCTGCGACTGTCCGACCGTACGTTCGGCGAGGGACGACTCGAGGGAGAGGCGCTCGCGGCGCCCCTGGCGGTTGGCTACGAACTCGAGATCTATCGCGACTGGGAGAGCCGCGACGGCACGCTGGTCCCGGGCGAGTGGGTGATCGAGGGACACCTGCTCGCGGCTCCCGATGCACTCGATCGGCTCGTCGGTCACGGCAGTCCCTTCCTGCTGCACCTGGACGATGGCCGCCGGCTGGAGGTGTTCGTGCTCGATCCGCATGGCGGCGTCATCAACGTCGAGGGCACCACCTTCATCGCGCCGTGAGCAGGCGCAACTGCCGGACCAGTACGCCGAGCGTGCGCGGGTCGCGCGGCGGGTGCATCACCTCGGCGACCGAAAGCGTCAGCACGTTCTCACCCGTTCGCAGCAGGCGGGCGGGAATCGGGAGCCGTCCCGCGCCGCTCCAGTCGTCGTGCACGACGGTGCCGTTGACGGCCAGGCGCAGCGGTCCGTGGCCAGGCGCCGCATCGAGCGCGAGCACCAGATCGACAGGCCGGGCGAGCCGGAATCCGACCGCGCCATCGCGCTGGGCACTCCATTGATGCACGAGCCCGCCGGACAGGCGCTCCGGGACGTGCCAGCCGCGGAATGCCCAGACGTCCACCTCGCGCGTGCTGTCGTCGTCGACGGCGCCGTACTGGCCCAGCAGCAGCCGTTCGCCGGCCGACGTCAGTTCGCACACCGTGCGGGTGCTGGCGCCGCGGGCGCCGGGCGGGGCCACCGACCAGTCGCCCTCGGTGCCGGCCACGAGCGTCACGCGGGCCGCATGCCACGGATCGCGCGGCCCGACTTCGAATCGCGACCAGAACAGCCCGGGCGATGTCGCGGCGGGTTGGAAGCCGTCGGCGCGCGCCCGCTCGACGAGCCTTGTCCGGTCGTCCGCTGCGTTGGGGTCGAAGACCTCGATCGCCCATTCCCGCCACACCGGAGGCAGCGGCAACCCGGCGACCTGCGGCCGCGGTCGTTCGGCCGTGGACACGTACGCGACGAGCGGGCGGCCGCGCGTGGCGCCGGCGAGGGCGGCGCTGACGCGGGCGGCGCCGGGCAGTGCCAGCCACGGCTGCGACCCTCCCACGCACGCCGGGACGCCGTGGAGCGTCGCGTGCGACCACCGGTCCATCGTGCCGAGTGAGACGGGCAGACCTGGAGCGAGGGCCCCGGCCGAACGCAGGACGAGCTCCTGTGCCCGATCGAAGACGGCCAGCGCCGCAACCGTGCCGCTCACCAACCTTCGTGGCGGTGCGTCGATGGCGACGCTGTCCGCGGACGCGTGGACCGATATCGGTATCACCAGTTGACGACCGCCGACGACATCCCCGGTGCGCATCTCGATGGCCGTGGCCCGACGGCCTGTCCCGACCTGCCCGCCGACATCGGTGCGTGCGAGCGCAGCCAGCGACGTCGTCACCGCGACGCGGGCGCGATCGATGCCGAGCCGGCCGAGTGACGCGATGCCTGCCGGTCCGAGATAGGGCAGTGCCGCATCCGACAGCGCGATCGCCACGAATTGATCGGTCCGCAGATCGGCGAGCAGGGCCGCCATCGGCACGAGCAGCGGCCGCTCGTTCACCGTGAAACCGAGGTCCTCCGCGTCGCGAAGCGTCGGTCCGACCACCGAGATCGATCGCCCGCTCGCGAGGCACGCCGCGATCGTCGGGGCATCCGACGGGACGACCGAAACGCCGGCAGCACGCCATCGTCGCAGCGCCATGGGATCGTCGGCGGCGACCGAGGCGTCCGGCAGCGCCGTCGCCACGCTGGCGGTCACGCGGGGCATGCCGTCGACCCATGGACCTGGCACCACCGTGGCGTGACGCAGCAGCGGAATCGCGACGGACGCGATCACGACGATGGACATCGCCAGCCGCCGCTGACGAGCGGGTACGTGCGTCACGACGTCGAGGGCACCGAGCGCCGCCCAGGGCGCCCACCAGGCGAGCAGTGCGGCCGCGGCCAATGCCGGCGGGAGCAGGCCGCCGGCCACGCCGAGGATGGTCACGAGCAGTGCCGCGAGCGCGGCCCGACGCAGCGGACGGTGCGCGGCCGACGCCGCGAACAGGCCGTAGACGGCCAGGCCGATGCCGAACAGGTGCACGTCGCCCACGAGGATCGTCGTCGCCTGCCGCAGCGCCAGCCACGACGAGGCCCTCGCGGTCAGGCCTGGGACGATGGCCTGTGTGAAGGCGTGCGTCCATGGACTCGTGCCGCCGCACGCGACCGCCTGCACGGCGCGCCACGACAGGAACGCCAACGCCGCGACGATGACGCCGGCGACGAAGCCGCCGGCAATGAGTCGTGCGCGCCGCGTGCGGTGAGCCGCGACGATCGCGGGCAGCGACACGAAGCCGAGCCAGGGCGCCGCGGCGAGCAGGATCGCCAGGGCCGGCCACCGCAGGCGCGGCCGGGTGACGGCCAGGACGGCAGCCGCCATGCCGACGAGCGGCGCGCCGTCGGCGCCGACCGCCACGGTGCTCCACGCCGAGCGCATGGCCATCACACCCGCGCCCGTCGCCACGGCGAGGAGCGCCGGCACGCCGGCATCGAGCGCCACGGCCAGGACCAGCCATCCGAGCGCGAGCAGGCCGACAGACGACGCCAGCGGCAGGTCGGCGGTCACCGCGACGTTCAGTCGATCGACGAGCAGGCTCAGGGGCGCCGACGCGCGGATCTGTGCGGCCCATGCGGTCGCGGCGTCGGGCCACGGGGGAGGCTGGTGGGTGTCGAGCGCCCACAGCGCCAGCGCGGCGGCGACGGCCAGCGCGAGGTACGTCCAGCGTGGCGAGTGCGTCGGGAGATCAGCAGGAGCGTCGGACACGGGACAGCCGTCGGCGTCGGTATAGTAGACCGGCCTCCGGGCCCCGCATGTCCTCGATCGCTTCTCCCATTGCGACCTCGTCCCGGACGCACCTCTGGCCCTGGCTGGCAGTGGCATCGGCGCTCGTCGTGGTGCGGACGCTGCCGTACGTGATCTGGGGCACGCTCGCCTTCGACGCCGATCAGGCCGTGGTCGGCCTCATGTCCAAGCACATCGCCGAGTTCCGGGCGCTGCCGGTCTATCAGTACGCGTTGCCGTACGTGGTGATGGTGTCGGCGTACGTCACGGCACCGTTCATGTGGCTGTTCGGACCGACGATCTTCGCGCTCAAGCTGCCGCTGTTGCTGATGAACGTCGGCGTCGGCCTGCTCGTGATCATCGCAATCGTCCGGGCCGGCCTGCGCCCGGCGGTGGCCGTGGCGTCGAGCCTGCCGGTGCTGCTGACGTCGGCCGTGGTCAACGCCAGCCTGATGGATGCGCTCGGCATGACCGTCGAGCCGCTGCTGTTCGTGATCGTCCTCTGGTACGCGCGCCGGTCTCCGGTGCTGTTCGGCGTGACCGCCGCCCTCGGCTTCCACGTCCGCGAGTTCGTCGCCTACGGCGTGGCGGCGATCGTCGCGGTGGACGTGCTCGACGGCGACGCCTTCTCGGCCGCCGGCCGCCGCCGGTGGGTGCTCTGCGCGCTGGCGGCGCTGGGGACGACCGCGGCGATCAGCGGCGTGGCGCGGTATGCCTCGATACGCGGGCCCGACACCTGGCTGGTCCAGGAGCTCGAAGGCAACCTCTCGACGCTCGGCGGCGCCTTCTGCTTCGCGCCGCGACAGGCGTGGCGCAACATCCAGGAGCTCGTGCTGTCGTACCTCGGGATCCTGCTCGGCGCCGTGCCGAGGCCGCTCGCCGATGCCGCGGTGCAGACGCGCGTGTGGCAGGGACTGCCGGGCGCGTGGGCGGTCTTCGGCGGGTGGATGCTCGTCATCGTCGCGCTGATCGTCACGCGCGTGAAGACGCTGTGGACGCGCCGGCATCAGGACGTCGTCCAGCTCGGACTCTTTCTCGCGCTCGTCGGCTTCCAGTCCATCTTCGTCTACACCATCAGCCGCTGCGGCCCGCTGTCGCTGATCACGGTGCGGTACGCGCTGATGGGTGTGTTCCTGCCAACCGGCCTCGCGCTGCTCGCCTGGGCGGTCGATCCGCCGCGCGCGATCCGGACCGGCCTCGTGGCGGCATTCGTCGCGCTCGCCGGCCTCAACGGCTGGACGCACCTGCGCCTCTGGCAGGAACAGGTCGCCGGCGCGCCGGTACCCAACCGCGTGCAGCTGGTCGAGGCGCTCGAAGCCCAGGGCATCCGCTATGCCCGCAGCGACTACTGGACCGCTTACTACGTCGACTTCCTCTCGCAGGAGCGCGTGATCGTCGGCGCCGACACGTTGTCGCGCGTCGACGTCTACGAGCGCGCGCTCGCCCAGCACGCCACCGAGGTCGTGCGGCTCAGCACGGAGCCGTGCGGCGACACGCCTCCCATCGTCGCCGGCTACTACGTCTGCCGCGACACCGCGCCGTGACCGTCTCGACGTCCGTGTCACCGCTCACCAGGCTCCGCGCCCACGTCGCGATTGCCCGCCCGGACCACTGGTTCAAGAACGCCTTCATGGTGCTCGGCGTGCTGCTGGCGATCTCGTACCAGCCTGGCGCGCTCACGAGCGCCGGCGATGCCGGCCGCCTGCTGCTGGCGATCGCGGCCACGTGCCTGGTCGCGTCGAGCAACTACGTCCTCAACGAGATCCTCGACGCGCCGCACGATCGCCATCATCCGCTGAAGCGATCGCGGCCGATCCCGAGCGGGCACGTCTCGGTCCCGCTGGCCTGGGTCGAGTGGGTGGGGCTGGCAGTTGCTGGCGGAGCCGTGGCCTGGCTGGTCAACCGGCCTTTCTTTCTCTCCGCGGTCTGGCTCTGGGTGATGGGCGTGCTCTACAACGTGCCGCCGATCCGGACCAAGGACTGGCCGTACCTCGACGTGCTCAGCGAGTCGATCAACAACCCGATTCGCCTCTGGCTCGGCTGGTTCGCGCTGGTCGACGGCTTCATGCCGCCGATCTCGCTCGCCGTGGCGTACTGGATGGCCGGCGCGTTCCTGATGGCGGTGAAGCGCTATGCGGAGTATCGGCACATCGGCAACCGCGACGTCGCCATGGCGTACCGTCACTCCTTCGGGCACTACACCGAGGAGCGGCTGCTCCTCTCGGCACTGTTCTACGCGGTGGTCGGTGCGGTCTTCGGCGGCATCTTCATCGTGCGGTATCACGTCGAACTGGTGTTCTGCGCGCCGCTGATCGCCGGGTTGTTCGCGTACTACCTGAAGCTCGGGATGCTGGCCGACAGTCCGGCCCAGCGCCCCGAGCGGCTCTACCGGCATGCCGGTTTCATGACCTACCTGGGGGTCTGCGTGGTCGCGTTCGCCGCGCTGCTGTTCACGCAGATTCCCGCACTGTACGGCTATCTCGACGTCCGCCCGCCAACCAGGCACGCGTTGTGGCGAGTCGGCGGCGGAGCCGCGGTCGAGACGGGGAGCGACACGATGGATGACCTCGCGCGTGAGTACGTGCGGCTGGTGCTCGCGCTCGGCGTGCACGACCCGGACGCGGTGGATGCCTACTACGGCCCCGACGACATGCGGGCGCAGGTGCGGGCGGCGGCCGTTCCGCTCGCGGCCGTGCGGCAGGACATCGCGACGCTGCGGCGAGCGCTCGACGACCGGCCCGTGCCCGCCGACGCCGACGCCGCGTGGCGCCTGCGCATGCTGCGCGCCCAGGCCCGGGCGCTCGACATGCGGGCGGCGACACGGGCGGGTACGCACGCCGGGTTCGACGAGGAATCGGCCGCCCTGTACGACGCCATCGCGCCGACCCACGACGCCGCACACTTCGATCAGCTGCTGATCTCGCTGGATGCGGCGCTGCCGGGTTCAGGCCCGCTGACGCAGCGCTACGAGCGGTTCCGGGCCGCGTTCGTGATTCCGCCCGAACGACTCGACGCGGTGTTCCGCGCGGCAATCACGGCGTGTCGCGATCGGACCCGGGCCAGGGTCGCGCTGCCGGAGGGCGAGTCGTTCGCGCTCGAGTACGTCCACGACAAGCCGTGGAGCGGCTACAACTGGTACAAGGGGGCTTACCAGAGCGTCATCCAGGTGAACACGGATCTGCCGATCTACATCGATCGGGCGCTCGACCTCGCGTGTCACGAGGGCTACCCTGGCCACCACGTCTACAACGTGCTGCTGGAAGAGGGCCTTGTGCGCAAGCGGGGGTGGGCCGAGTGGGCCGTCTACCCACTCTTTTCGCCGCAAAGCCTGATTGCGGAGGGCACCGCGAACTTCGGGATCGCCGTCGCCTTTCCGAAAGAGGATCGGCTGGCGTTCGAGCGCGACGTGCTGTTCCCCCTGGCCGGTCTCGACCCCTCGCGGGCTGCGCCGTATCAGGAGGTGCAGCGCCTGGCCGCCCGGCTCGCCTATGCCGGCAACGAGGCGGCGCGCCAGTATCTCGACGGGCGGACGACCGCCGCCGGCGTCGTGACCTGGCTGGAACGGTACGCGCTCATGAGCCGCGAGCGGGCCGAACAGCGCGTCCGCTTCTTCGATCGCTATCGCAGCTACGTCATCAACTACAACCTGGGCGAGGACCTGGTGGAGCACTTCGTGGACGCACGAGGCGGCGTCGCCAGCGCCCCCGAACGCCGCTGGGAGGTCTTCCTCGACCTGCTGCGCCGGCCGCGCCTGCCCTCGGAACTCGCCGCGCCATGACACCCCCTGGAGACCAGGCTGGTGCGGCGCGCACGATCCTGGTCACCGGTTGTCGGCGGCCCCCATCGCGCGGCGCGGGAACAGGCGATCGAAATTGCCGGCGCAGATCGCCTGCTGGTCGACCGGCGGCACGTGCAGGTCGTCGAGCACGGCGCGCTGCGCCTCGAGGACGGCGCCGTGCCAGCCGCGCGGGAAGAACGACGAGTCGCTGCCGAACAGCAGCCGCTCGGCCCCCATCACGGCCAGCGCCTGCGCGAAGACGTGCCGCAGCGTGAGCCCGGGGCTGTACTTCATCCAGGCGTTGCTCGACGACGTGTCGACGTACACGTTGGGGCAGGCATCGGCCACCATCAGGACCTCGCGGAAGAAGCCGGCCCCGAAGTGCGGCACGATGATCGGCAACGAGGGATGGCGCAGGGCCAGGCTCTGGACGTCCAGCGGATTGCCGTAGCGCGCCTCGAAGGCGCTCGGCAGTCCGAGCTTCTTGCGGATGCCGAGGCTGAGGACGCCACAGTGCACGAAGAGCGCCGCGCCGCTCACGCCGGCGACCTGCTCGACCAGGCCGGCGACGCGCGGGTCGGCCGGCGAGTAGCCGTGCATCGCCGGAAACAGGCACACGACCCGCACGCCGGGCTGGGCCAGCGCCCAGGTCACGCGGGTCAAGGCCCCTTCCTGCATCGGATCGAGCATGAAGGCGCCGACGAACCGATCGGGGTGACGGCCGACGGCGCGCGCCACCTGCTCCTCCTCGCCCGGCACCGATCCGATGAGCAGGGCGCGGCCGACCGAGGCCGCCGACAGCGCCGCCGCCCACGTGTCGGCCAGCGCGTCGGTGCTCGGCGGGTGGTCCCATCCCACCAGGCGCGTCACGGCCTGGCCCGGCGCGTCGCCGGACACTCCCTTCTGGCGCCCGAGGACGTCGAAGAAGCGCGGCGAGAAGAAGTGGCAGTGGGCGTCGTTCACCCGGAGCGGCAACGTGGTCGGCATGTCGATCATCCGTGCGAGGCGCCAGCAGCCGTGGTCGACAGGCCGCCGGTGTGGACGAACAGGATCCGGCTGCCGCGCGTCAGCCGGCCGTCGCGCGCCATGGCGATGAGCGCCGCGGCCGCCTTCGCGGTGTATGTCGGATCGAGCAGGTAGCCTTCTTCACCGGCGAAGCGCCGCATCGCGTCCTCGCTGGCCGCGGTGGCCATGCCGTAGCCCGGTTCGTCCTCGGGCCGCCACCAATGATGCTCGACGCGGGCGTCGTCGAGCCGCACGGGCCAGCCGTAGCGGTCGATCGCGGCAGCGGCAAGCACCGGCGGCGCAGGCGCCGCGAAGCGGTCGAGGGCGTGTCGCGACGTCACGGCCACCGCGTGCAGCGACGCGGGAATGCCGGCCAGGACCAACCCCGCGAGCAGGCCGGCCGACGTCGATCCAGTCCCGTAGGCGACGACGATGGCGTCGAACGGCCAGGTCCCGCCGCACTGCGTGACGATCTCGCCGATGGCCGCCGCGTAGCCGGGGACCGATTCCGGCATGCTGGCTCCAGGCGGGATCCAGTAGCCGCCGGTGTCGCGGACCACCTGCTCGCACCGTTGCCGCGATGCGGCCAGATCGGCGTCGGACGGGTCGGTGACATCGAACGGCGTCATGTGGACCTGCGCGCCAAACATGTGCGTCAGCGCGAGGTTACCCGTTGCGGTCGCGGGCGCGGCGCCGCCGAGCACGACGTGGACGTCGAGCCCGAGCCGGCGCCCGGCCGCGGCGGTCATCATCGTGTGATTGGACGTCAGCGGACCGACGGTGACGAGCGTGCGCGCCCCGGCCGCCAGCGCCGCGCCAAGCACGAACTCCAGCTTCCGCGTCTTGTTGCCGCCGAGCGCGAGGCCGCTGCACTCGTCGCGCTTCATCCACAGATCGAGGCCCAGCGAGCCGCCCAGACGCGGCAGCGGCACGAGCGGCGTCGGCCACGTGCCGAGCGCCACGCGCGGCAGCGGCGCGATCGCGGCGTGCAGGCGCGCCGGGTCGAACGTCATGCCGTCACCACGACGCGCGCCACGGCCCGCGCCGCCTGGCCGATGCGCACGCGCCACAGGACCAGCAGCGTCGTGCCGACCAGGGCGAGGCTGGTCGCCAGCCCGATCCACAGTCCCTGCACGCCGTAGCCGCCGCGGAAGCACAACCACCACCCGAGCGGCAGCCCGCTGAACCAGTAGCCGACCAGGCTCACGAGCATCGGCACGCGCGTCTCGCCGAGGCCGCGAAGCGCGCCGGTCGTGGTCACCTGGAGGCCGTCGAACAACTGGAACGCCGCGGCAATCCCGAGCAGTTGCACGCCGATCGCGACCACCGTCGCTTCCGACGTGAAGGCGCGGATGAAGGTCGCCGGGATCGACAAGAACGCCACGGCGGCGGTCGCCTGCACACCCAGCACCAGCAGGATGGCCGCCCAGCCGGCCCGCTCCGCGCCGTGTGGATCGCCTCGTCCGATGTGCTGGCCGACCAGCACCGCTGCCGCCGCCGAGATGCCGAGCGGCACCATGAAGACCACGCTCGCGATGTTGAGTGCGATGTGATGCGCCGCCAGCGAGTCGGGCTGGAGTTGCCCGGCGATCGCCGTCACCGCGCTGAACACGCCGACCTCGAACGTGAGGTGGGCGGCGGCCGGCCCGCCGAGCACCAGCAGATGCCTGAGGCGCGCCCACGGCACCGCCAACGAGAGCGGCCCCGACGGCCCGTGCCGGTGCAGCCGCCAGGCGACCCAGCCGAGCACCGCGACCATGTAGAGGCGCGACACCACCGTGGCCCAGGCCGCGCCGCGCACGCCCAGTTCCGGAAACGGACCGATGCCGTAGATGAGCACCCAGTTGACGACGACGTTCACCACGTTGGCCGAGACCAGCGTGAACGCAATCGCGCCGACGCGCGACAGCGACTGGAGGTAACGGCGCAACGCGGCGTAGAAGAGCAGCGGCGGCAGGCTGAGGCCGACGATCGGGAAGTACGCCTCGACATGCCTCAGCACGTCGGGATGGAAGCCGAAGGCCGGGAGTCCGCGATTGACGAACCAGAGCCCGCCGGCAAGCGGGATGGTGGCCAGCGCCGCGAGCCACAGTCCCGCCACCAGCCAGCGGTCGCATTCGTCTCGCCGGCCGGCACCGAATGCCTGCGACACCGTGGTGTCCAGTCCGAGCAGCAGGCCCATGCCGAAGATGCCGATGGCGATGAACAGCGTGCTGCCGATGCCGGTGCCGCCCAGCGCCGGCGGGCCGAGAGGGCCGACCATCAGCGTGTCGACCACGCCCATCGTCATCCAGCCGAGCTCGGCCGTGATGACCGGCAGCGCCAGACGCAGCATCGGCAGGAAGGCCTCACGGACGAACGAGCGGCGCGCGGCCATCCGCCCATCATACGAGCAGCGCCCGGGTATGCTCGTGCGATGGACGTGCCCGCCGAGATGACGGCCATCGAGATCACGAGCTTTGGCGGTCCCGACGTACTTCGTCCGGCCACCCGGCCGACGCCGCGGCCGTCAGCGGGTGAGGTGCTGATCGCCGTACGAGCCGCCGGCGTCAACCGGCCCGACGTCTTCCAGCGGGCCGGACGCTACCCGCCGCCGCCGGGCGCCTCCGATCTTCCGGGTCTCGAGGTCGCAGGCGTCGTCGTCGCCTGTGGCGAGGGCGTGGATCGCTGGCACGTCGGCGACGAGGTATGTGCGCTGCTCACGGGTGGGGGCTACGCGGAGTTCGTCGCGGCCCCGGCGGGGCAGTGCCTGCCGCGGCCACACGGCTGCTCGTGGACGGAGAGCGCGGCGCTGCCCGAGGCGTGCTTCACCGTGTGGACCAACGCGTTCGAGCGGGGGGCCCTGCGTCCCGGCGAGTCCCTGCTCGTGCACGGCGGCACGAGCGGCATCGGCACGACGGCCATCCAGCTCGCGCGGCGGCACGGCGCGACCGTGTTCGCCACCGCCGGCTCGCCCGAGAAGTGTGCGGCCTGCCTGCGCCTCGGCGCGGCAATCGCCGTCGACTACCGGTCCACGGACTTCGTCGCGACACTGCTGCACGCCACCGGGCAGCGTGGCGTCGACGTGATCCTCGACATGGTGGGCGGCGACTACGTGGCCCGCAACGTGTCGCTGCTGGCCGAGGACGGCCGGCTGGTCCAGATCGCGGTGCTCGAGGGCGGCACGGCCACCATCGACGTCGCCCGCATCATGCGGCGCCGGCTCACGCTCACGGGATCGACGTTGCGCCCGCGTCCAGTCGCCGTGAAGGCCAGGCTGGCGCGTGAACTCGAAACGCTCGTGTGGCCGTGGATCGCGGCCGGCGACGTGCGGCCGCAGATCTTCAGGACCTATCCGCTGGCCGAGGCGGCCGCGGCCCACGCCCTGATGGAGCGCGGCGGCCACATCGGCAAGATCGTCCTGACGGTCTGAAGGCACCGCGTCAGGCGCCGGGTCACTGCACCATCTCGACGCTGACGACCTGGGCGCTCCACGGGCAGTAGCGCCCGCCGCCGAAGGTCACGCCCTCGCGCTGCACGAGCGACGGCAGCCCGTCGCAGACCTCGATCGTCGACTCGGCGAACTCGACGTCCTCGACGTGCCACGTGTAGCCACTGTTGACCTGCGCGCCTGTCACGAGGCGGCCGTTGGGGATCGAGGCCCGGCCTCCCGCCTGGGCGGCGCGCGCGGCCTCGATCTGCGCCGGCGTCGTCAGCAGGATCCTGTAGGCCTCGTTGACGACACGCACCGTCGCAATCGCGGAGCCGCTGGGCGCGACGGGATTGTCCGACGACGAGCAGCCGATCGACGTGCCGGCGGCGGTGGCCAATGCCGCCGCGAGTACCAATGCGCGGCTGCCGACAGCGGTCGCCCGCAACGACGTCACGGGGAAGGAGCCCCGTCGATCGATGAGGACTGCGTCAGGACGTGCTTGCGGATGGATCATGCTCGAGCTCAGCGACGAGGCGTTCGGCCAGCGCCCGAATCGTCAGCGGCGCCGACCCCTCGGCCTTGTTGTTCACCAGGACGTACACGGGCTGCTGACGACCAGCCGCATCGGTGATCAGACGCGTGACGTCGCGGCGCAGCCGGTCGTCCGGCTCGACGATGCGGTTGAACGGGCGGAACTCCTCGCGCCGCGCTTCGTAGCGCGTGCCCGGCCGTAGCAGCAGCCGCACCACGACACAGGGCGCCCGACCGACGTCGACGAGCGCCGCCTGCTCGCCGGGAAACGGCATCGCCGTCCAGTAGTTCAGCACGTGCGCCGCGCGCGTCTGCCCGATCACCGCCGAGTAGGCGGGTGTCAGCAGGCGACGATCTCGCAGTTCGACGGCGATCGGAAAGTCGGGCGGCACTGCCGCCAGAAACGCCCCGAGACGGTCGGCGAACTCCAACGGGTCCAGCCGCGCGTCGGGCGGAACCGGCGGGATCTCGAGCACGCATGGCCCGAGGTGCCGGCGGAAGTGGAGCAGGAACGGCTGCACGACGTCGGTCACGAAGCCCTCGGCCGACAGGAAGTCCGGGTTGACGATGGAGGCCGAGTCGCGGGCGGCGCCGGGCATGACCGGCGAGGCGTAGAGGGCCGGCACCTTCGCGCAGCAGGGAAAGCCGGCGGGCAGCTGCGCGGCGTAGCGCTTCAGATCATCGCCGGTCAGCGGCGCGTAGTAGCTGCGGTCGATGCCGACCGTGCCGAACAGCGGGTAGCGCGCGTATTCGCGCAGGCCCTCGCGCGCCAGTTCGGCCTGGCCGCGGGCTCGCCGGTACACCAGGCCCGCCCAGCCCGGGAAGCTCCAGCTGCTGGTGCCGAACCGGACGTCGGCAGGAATCCGCGCGCCCAGGGCGGTGACGTCGGCCGGCCAGTCGATCTCGGCCGCCTCGACGCGATCGTCACGGCCCCGGTCCAGCGGCGTCAGGTCGAAGAGAGACAGCTGGTCGTCGTTCACGATCGGTGGATCCGTCACCGCCGGAGTGCGGCGACCCCGGTGCCGGGACCGGTCGCAGCGACGCAGGGTGACGAGCGCCGCTCGGCAAGGATACCGTGTGGGTCATGAGCGACGTCTCGCCGATGGTAGCCAGACTGGTCGGGTCCGATGCGGCCGATGTACGCCCGCTGCTGATGCTGCACGGGATCTACGGGCGCGGCCGCAACTGGCTCGCGGTGGCGCGTGCGCTGGTGGCGCGCCGGCCGGACTGGTGCTGCTGGCTCGCCGACCTCCGTCATCACGGCGACGCGCCGGACAGTCCCGACGTCGGCACGCTCGACGCACTCGCCGCCGACATCGACGCGTGGAGCGTCGTCTCGCACGTCACACCGCAGGCGATCCTGGGGCATTCGTTCGGCGGCAAGGTCGCGCTCGCGTACGCGGCGCGGCATCACGGCCAGCCGCTCCAGACGTGGGTGATCGACTCCACGCCCGACGCCAAGGCGCCGGGCGGCAGCGCCTGGAACATGCTCGGCATCGTCAAGGGACTGCCGCCGGCGTTCGCGTCGCGCCAGGACGCGATCGCCGGTATCGAGGCCGGCGGCTTCGACACCGCTGTCGCGCAGTGGATGTCGACAAATCTCGTGCGCGACGGCGACACCTTCCGGTGGCGGCTCGACTTCGGCGTGATGGAGCAGCTGCTGCACGCCTTCTTCCAGACGTCGATGTGGGAGCCGCTCGATCCGGGTGACCCCGCCCACGACGTCCACGTGCTGAAGGCGAGCCAGTCGTCGGTGATCACGCCGGAGGTGGTCGCGCGCCTGCGGTCGCTCGAGGCGCGGCCGGCCGACGGCCACGCCCGCGTGCACCTGCACGAGCGGCAAGGCGGCCACTGGATTCATGCCGAATCGCCGGATGCCGTCGTCGATCTGCTGGCGGAGTGGCTGCCGCGATAATCGCGACGCTACAGATTCGTGGGCTCGGCCTCTTCCTTGAGCTCGGCCAGCAGGGTCAGCGCCTGCAGCGGCGTGAGCGTGTTGACGTCGACCTCGCGCAGGCGTTCGCGCAGGCGATCGTCGGCCGGCACCTGGAACAGCCCGAGCTGCTGCTGCGGTCCCTGCTGCGTCGCCGCACCGGCGATCGTCGGCCGGCCGCCGCGGGCCAGTTCGTCCTGTTCGAGCCCACTGAGAATCTCGCGGGCCCGCCGGATGACGCCGGCGGGCAGGCCGGCGAGGCGCGCCACCTGGATGCCGTAGCTGCGGTCGGATCGGCCCGGCACGACCTTGCGCAGGAAGACGATCTGATCCTGCCACTCGCGCACGAGCAGGTGTGCGTTGGCAACGCCGGGCAGCGCGTCGGCCAGGTCGGTGAGCTCGTGGTAGTGAGTCGCGAACAGCGTCTTGGGCCGCGCCTTCGGGTGCGTCGCGAGGTGCTCGGCGACGGCCCAGGCGATGCTCAAGCCGTCGAACGTCGAGGTCCCGCGGCCGATCTCGTCGAGCACGACGAGGCTGCGCGACGTCGCCGTGTTGAGGATGCTCGCCGTCTCCTGCATCTCGACCATGAAGGTGGACTGGCCGCGCGCGATGTTGTCGGCGGCGCCGACCCGCGCGTAGATCCGGTCGACCACTGGCAGCTTCGCCTGGCGCGCCGGCACGAACGATCCGGCCTGCGCCATCAGGCAGAGCAGCGCGGTCTGCCGCAGGTACGTGCTCTTGCCTCCCATGTTCGGCCCGGTGATCACGAGCAGTTGCTGGGTGGTGCCGTCCAGCGACAGGTCGTTGGGCACGAACGCCTCGCGCGTCATCGTCTCGACGACCGGGTGGCGGCCTTCGACCACGGCCAGATCATCGCCGGCGTGCAGGTGCGGCTTGCTGTAGTTGCGGCGGGCCGCCACGTCGGCAAACGTCGCCAGGACGTCGAGCGTGGCCAGCGCCTGGGCCGTGCGCAGCAGGGCGGGCGCGTGCCCGGCCACATCGCGGCGCAGCGCCTCGAACAGCGCCTGTTCCAGCGTCTGCAGCCGCTCGTCGGCGTGCAGCACCTGCTCCTCGTAGGTCTTCAGTCCCGGCGTGATGAAGCGCTCGCCACCGGCAATCGTCTGCTTGCGGATGTAGTCGGCCGGCACGGCGTGCAGGTTCGACTTCGAGACCTCGATGTAGTAGCCGAAGACGCGGTTGAAGCGGATCTTCAGCGACGAGATGCCGGTGCGCAGCCGCTCGGCCTCTTCCATCGCCGAGATGTCGCTCTTGCCGGAGCGGCTCAGGCCGCGCAGGCGATCGATCTCCGGATCGGCGCCGTCGCGGATCACGTCGCCATCGCGGGCCAGGAGCGGCGGCTCGTCGGCCAGCGTGCTGGTGATGCGTTCCCGCAGCGCCGGCAAGTCGTCGAGGGCCTCGGCCAGCTGCAGCAGGAGGGGCGCCTGCAGCGTCGTGAGCACGCCCGCGAGCGATGGAACGACGCCGAGGGAGCGGGCCAGCGCCACCAGGTCGCGTGGGCCGGCCGTGCCGAGCGCCGCGCGGGCCACCAGGCGCTGCACGTCGTAGACCTGCGCGAGCGTCTCGCGCAGCGTGCCGCGCTCGACGGTACGGAAGGCCAGATCCTCGACCGCGTCGAGCCGGTCGCGCATCGGCTCGAGCGCGACGAGCGGCTTGGTCAGCCACGCGCGGAGCAGGCGCGCACCCATCGCCGTGACGGTGTCGTCGAGCACGCCGAGCAGCGACGTCTGGCGGTCGCCTTCGGTCGAGGCCAGCACCTCGAGATGGCGCAGCGTCGTCGCGTCGATGATCAGGCCGTCGCGCGTCTCGCGGTAGGCGAGCGTGCGCACGTGCGTCAGGTCGGCCTTCTGCGTATCGCGGAGGTACTGCACGAGGGCGCCGGCGGCGCCGATCGCGCCGGGATGGCCGTCCAGGCCGAAGCCGCCGAGGCCGGCCGTCTGCAACTGCTCGGTCAACGCCCGGGTGGCGGCATCGGCGGCAAACTGCCAGCCCTCGCGGCGGGTGATCACGATCGGCGCCGCGCCATCGCCGCGCAGCGCCTCGACGTCGGTGTCGGCCGGCACCAGCAGCTCGCGCGGCGCGAGGACGCCGAGTTCCTCACGCACCAGCGCCGCGACGTCGTCGCCGGCGATCTCGGTCGCGCCGAACTCGCCGGTGGACAACTCCACCCAGGCCATGCCCCACGGCGTACCGGGCTTGCCGGCGGGCAGGACCGCCGCCAGCAGGGCAGGCGCGCGGGCGTCGAGGTAGGCCGCGTCGGTCAGCGTGCCCGGTGTCACGACGCGTGTGACCTCGCGCTTGACGACGCCCTTGGCGGTACGGGGATCCTCGACCTGGTCGCAGATGGCGACGCTGAACCCCTGCCGGACGAGGCGGGTGATGTAGCCGTCGGCCGCATGGAAGGGCACCCCGCACATCGGGATGCCGGCGCCATGCGCGTCCTTGGAGCGCGAGGTGAGCGTCAGTTCGACGGCGCGCGCGGCCACCACGGCGTCTTCGTAGAAGAGCTCGTAGAAGTCCCCCATGCGGAAGAACAGCAGCGCGTCGGGATGCTGCCGCTTGGCGTCCTGATACTGGCGCATCGCCGGAGTGAGCGACGCGGGGGGAGCAGTGAGAATGGAATCGGACACCGGTGACAGCGGGACGCAGGACCTGGCGTCAACCCGCGCGGCGGCACTGGCCCGACGGGAAGAGGCGCGGCCGGTAGAATGAGCGGGGCCGTGACGTGCGGCCAGTCTAACATGCTCGTTCTCGCGCTCGATTCCTCGACACGTGCCGGCAGCGTCGCCCTCGCCCGCGACGGCGCCATCCTCGACACGCGGGTCGGCGACCCGGCGCGACGCCACGCCGAGCGCCTACCCAACGACCTCACCGCGCTGCTGGCGGCGCACGGCGCCACGCTGCGCGACGTCGATCTGCTCGCCGTCGCCGCCGGCCCCGGCGGGTTCACGGGCCTGCGGGTGGGGCTGGCGACGATCCAGGGACTGGCCGTGGCGCTCGAGCGGCCGGTGTTCGTCGCCGGGACGCTCGAACTGCTCGCCCTGGCAGCGGCCGAGGCCGTGGCCGGGACGCCGTGGTGCGGCGCGTGGCTGCGAGGGATGCGCGGCGAGATCTTCAGCGCGCTCCACGCGCGCGGCGCGCTGCCGCCGGCGCCGGCCGCAGTGCCCCCGTCGGTCGGCACACCCGACGAGTGCGCGGCAGGCTGGCGTGCGGCAGCGCCCGCCGGCGCCATCGCCGTCGCCGGCGACGGCTGGCCGGAGCATGCGGCGGCGCTGCATGCCCGGTTCGCGACCCTCATCCCTTGCACGATCCCGCCGCTGGCGGCCGTGCTCGCCGGTGTGGCGACGGCGCGCGCGGTCGAGGCCGTCGGCCCGGCGGCGGTGCGGCCCGCCTACGTCCGTCGTCCCGACGCCGTCGTGCTGCGCGATCAGGCGGGCCTGCGGGTGCCCCCCGACGCGTGAGCGGCGATGCCCTGATCGTCGAGCGGGCGGATGCAAGCCTGGCCGGGTCGATCGCGGCGATCGAGGCGGCGGTGTTCGATCGTCCCTGGGACGTCGCGGCGCTGCGCGCGTTGATCGACGGCGGACTGACGCACGCGTACGTCGCGCGGCAGGCGGGCGAGGTGGTGGGCGTGGCCCTGCTCCGGGTGGTGGCGGGGGAGGGCGAACTGCTGCGCATCGCGGTGGCGCCCGGTCAGCGGCGGCGGGGCATCGGCGCGCGTGTGCTTCGCGATGTCCTGTCAGTGGCGGCTGACGCATGTCCGCTTGGCGTCCACCTCGAAGTGCGCGCCTCCAACGATGCCGCGCGGCGGCTCTATGCCGGGGCCGGATTCGTGGAAACCGGGCGGCGGCGCGACTACTACGAACTGCCGATCGAAGACGCGATTCTCATGCATTGGCCGCAGCCACCCCGGCCGGCCGGCGTGTCCCAGGGCCGACCAAGCGGGGTGATCGGCCGGCCTGCGCGGGCCCCGCTGGGCCGCCGTCGTGCACCCGGTTCGGCTGTCCACAGAAGCCGTTGCGACGAACAAGTGACGGTGGTAGAGTGCCGCTTGAACCCGGGGGTCACCCTGTTCGGTTCCCCCGCACGTAAGGAGGCAGCAATGCCCGATGCGCAGGATCTGAAGGAGCAATTGCTCCGGACCGACGCGGAATATCGCGAACTCTACCAGTTGCACCACCAACTGGACGAACGCATTCGGTCCATGTCCGCCGCTCCACACCTTTCCGACAGCGAGCAGCTCGAGGAAGTCCGGCTGAAGAAACGTAAGCTGCAGCTCAAGGATCGGATGGAGGACATCCTCCGTCGGTACACCGCTCCGTCGTCTGGTCCGTCCACGACGTTCGCCCACGCCTGAGGCCAACGCCTCTTCGATCGGGTTTCGACCCTCGTCTCGGTGCCCGTCGCCAGCCGGCGGGCACCGCTGGTTCCAGCCGTGCCCGGGGTTGACAGCCGAGCCGCCTGCGGATGGCCACCCAACCCTCACCCAATGAAGCTCGACCGCGCAGGCTATCCCTTCATCGCCGGAGCACTCGTGCCGGCTGCGTATCTCCTCGCCCGAAAGAAGGCCGCCATCGGCGTGCCGCTGCTGGGGCTGGCTGGATTCCTGGCGTATTTCTTCCGGGATCCGGAACGCTACCCGCCGCAGCACCCTGACCTCGTCCTGTCGCCTGCCGACGGACGGGTGACGGTCGCCGGCCCGGGTGAACCCGGCGTGGCGCCCGAGGGCGACTGGCAGCAGATCAGCATCTTCCTCTCGCCGATCGACGTACACATCAACCGCACGCCCTACGGCGGGGAAATCACCCGCATCGCCTACACGCCCGGCAGGTTCCTCGCCGCCTACGACGATCGGGCGGCGGCCGAGAACGAGCGCAACGAGCTGTGGATTCGCGACGGCGATCGGACCGTCGTCTTCCGCCAGGTGGTCGGCGTCCTGGCCCGCCGCGTCGTCTGCCGCGTGCAGGTCGGCGACCGGCTGGTGGCGGGTGAGCGCTTCGGCCTGATGAAGTTCGGCTCGCGCATGGACGTGTTCGTCCCGCCCGAGTGCCAGCTGCAGGTGAAACCGGGCGATACGGTGCGCGGCGCCGAGAGCGTCATCGCCCGCTGGCCGGAAGCCTGAGGGTAAGATGGCCTCATGATCAACGTGCTGCGGCGACGCGATCCGGAGCAGCGCCGGCTCCGCCGCGGCATGTACCTGCTGCCGAGCCTGTTCACGCTGGCCAACATGTTCTGCGGCTACGCGTGCGTCATCTATGCGATGCGCGGCGAGTTCTCGACGGCCGCGCCGTTCATCGGCGTCGCCGTCGTGCTCGACCTGCTCGACGGGCGGATCGCCCGCCTGACCGGGGCGACCAGCGACTTCGGCCGCGAGTTCGACTCGCTGGCCGACGTCATCTCGTTCGGCGTGGCGCCGGCCGTCCTCGGCTACGCGTGGAGCCTGTACACGTTCGGCCGCCTCGGCTGGGCGGTGGGCTTCCTGTTCGTCTCGGCGGCGGCCATCCGCCTGGCCCGCTTCAACATCCAGACGACGGCCAACCCCGACAAGCGCTACTTCGTCGGCATGCCGAGCCCCGCCGCCGCCGGCGTGCCTGCGGCGACCGTCTTCCTCCTGCCGCAGGGATTCCCCGAAGGCTGGATGGTCTTCCTCGCGCTGCCGCTGCTGCTGGTGCCGGCCGTCCTCATGGTCAGCACCATCAAGTACCGCAGCTTCAAGACGTTCAATCTGGGCCAGCGGCGGCCGGCGAGCGCGTTGATGATCTTCGCGCTGCTCATCGCCGCGATCGCGACCTACCCGCAGTGGTCGCTGGTCCTCATCTCCTACACGTATCTCATCTCGGGGTTCGTCGGCTTCGCCCTCGCACGCCTGCGCCCGAGGCCGGCCGAGGCAGTCGTCGACGCACCGGTGATCGACACGGTGCCGTCCGACGTCCCGCGCGAGTTGTGAGTAGGTAGGGCCGGCTCCCCGAGCCGGCCTGTCGAGGCGCGTCGGGGCGGCGCCTCTACCGCGCCTCGAATCAGACGGCCACAGGCAGATCCAGTGACACGGTGGTGCCGACGCCCTTCTGGCTGCCCACGTCGATCCGGCCGCCCATCAGCTCGACGTTGCGCTTCGCGATCGTGAGGCCGAGGCCGGTCCCCGCCGCCTTCGTCGAGAAGTACGGCTCGAACAGCCTCGCCATCGCGGCCTCGTCCATGCCGATGCCGGTGTCCACGATCGAGACGCGGACGACGTCGGCGGCGGTCTGCTGCGCCCGGATGGTGACCGAGCCGCCGGCGGGCATCGCGTGCAACGCGTTCTCGATGACGTTGATCATCGCGCGCCCCGACAGCGCGCGATCGATCAGCACCTCGGGCAGGCCGGCCGCGAGGTCGGCTTCGACGCGCACGTTGGCGGGCAGGCCGATGCGGTAGCCGGCCAGCACTTCGTCCACCAGGTCGGGCAGCGCCACCGGCGCCAGGCGCGCCGTCGGCGACGATGCGAAGCTGGCGAACTCCGACGAGATCTGCCGCAGGATGCGCACCTGCAGCAGGATCGTGTCCACGCACTGTTCGAGCACCGGCGACAGCGGCGTGCCGCGGTCCTGGTGGACGCGGCGGAGGTGTTCGGCCGAGAGCTGGATCGGCGTGAGCGGATTCTTGATGTCGTGCGCGACCTGCCGCGCCATCTCCGCCCAGGCCTCCAGCCGGTTCGTGCGCTGCAACTGCACGCGCTGGCGCGAGAGTTCCGCCGCCATGCTGTTGAACGCCTCGACGAGGCGCTGCAGTTCGTCGGCCGTCCGCGCCACCACGCGTTGATCGAGATCGCCCGCGGCGATGCGCCGGCTGGCGCGCGTGAGTCGCTGCACCGGATCGCCGATGCGGCCGGAGATCGAGAAACCGAGCGCCGCCCCCAGCAGGATGAACACCACCGCGCCGAGGTTCACGCTGCGATCGAGCTCGGCGATCTCGCGCTCGATCTCGCGCTGCCGCAGCGTCATCGGCACGGTGAGGATCGCCTCGCGGGCGCCGACGCGGATCGGGGTCGCCGCCAACTGATACCGGAGCGGGCCGATCTGATCCTGGCCGGCGAAGGTCGGCAGCCGCTGCAGCACGATGGCGCGATACACCGAGTTGGGCGTCCGCTCCGGCAGGAACCCCTGCGCGAACAGATCGCGCTGGCTGGTGGCGAGCAGGGTGGCGCCGTCGAAGATGTTGACGTCCTGCTTCATCACGCGGCTGATCCACACCATCATGTCGTCGGTGAAGGTGTCGGCGCTGCTGGCGGCCGGCTGCTGCATCGCCAGCGCCTCCTGCATCACGCGCTGCGCCACCGCGGCGGTCCGCGTCGCCTCGGCTTCGACGTCGGCACGCAGGCGCGAGGCCACGAACGTGCGCACGACGAACGCGAGCGTCAGGACCGGGATGACCGACGTCGCGACGAACGCGAGGAACAGCTTCCGCGTGAAGCTGGCCCGCACCTCGCGCACCAGCAGATGTGCCGGCTGCGGCCCACGGCGGTTGACGCGGTGCAGCACCGCCTGCACGAGCAGCAGCACCAGCGTCGCCGTCGCGGCCAGCGTCGCCATCTCGGCGATGTGCACCAGATGCTCGAGCACCGTCACCCGCGGCACGCCGACGACGTAGATGGCGAAGCGATCGTTGGAGACGTGAATGTCGTAGACGCGCGCCCCGCGCGTCTGCGTCGCCCAGAACGCCTCGCGCGTGCGGTACGCCTGATCGAAGACTTCCTGCGGCAGGCTCCACACCCGCTCGCCCGAGCTGTAGATCGCCGTCCGCCCCCAGCCGTAGACGACGAGATCGATGTCGCGGGGCGGCTGCTGGGTGCGTTGATCGGCCTCGGCGACGCGGCCGCGCAGCAGGTCGTAGTACGGCCCCTGCGTCGACAGGAAGGGCAGCGAACTGTAGTCGAGGATGACGTGCAGGATGATGCCGCCGCGCACCCGATCGCCCTCGCAGATCGCGCGCTCCGCGTGCAGGTTGCTGCGTTCTTCCGATCCGAAGAGCGAGGCTTCGCCGAACACGTCCCAGTTGCAGACCGGGCTGCGCCACTGCGGAAGGCTGATCTGGTACTCGGGATAGTTGAAGCCGAAGCGGCTGACCAGCGGGCCATCCGGCGCGTACAACTCGACCGCCGACGTGAGCCGCCACTGCGCCAGGTCTGTCTGCCGCCACAGCGCGAACGCCGTGTCGGTCGGGATGCGGCCGCCTTCCCGCGGCGCCGACTCGATCATCGCGCCGAGGCCGCGCACCCGATCGATCTGATCGAGCGACCGGTTGAGGCGCTCCTCCAGCACGCGCGGCAGCGACAGCACCTCCGGCGTGTACTGCGTCGTCACCAGGTCCTTTCGTGCGCGATCGACGCTGTGCAGCAGCAGCGGGTAGAGCAGCAGGGCCGGCAGCAGCAGCGCGCCGTAGATGGCCAGGAGCCGGCGCGCCTGTGTCCCGCGCCGGAACCAGGCGAGCCCGCGCACGCTCAGGAGCGTGACGACACCGGCCGCGAGGATCGTCCCGAGCAGTGAAAGCACGGGCAGTTCGGGGCCGCGCCAGCGCAATCCCGCCAGCAGGCCGGCCAGCGGCACCGTCCAGATCAGCAGCGGCCAGGCGACGCGGCCGACCGCGCCGAGCGACGTCAGCCGCCACCGCAGCAGTCCGATCCGCAGCACCATCGCGGCGCCCCAGAACACCGACGCGACGAGCGCGAGCAGGCCGAGCAGGATCAGCAGCCGGCCCGGTTCGATCGCCGGCAGCAGCGCCAGCATCAGCACGTCGGACTCGGTGTGCGTGACCGTGTCGCGCACGAACCGCGCGAGCAGGATCAGCAGCACCGCGACGATCAGGCCGGCGATCGCCTGGGTGGCCACGAACGCGGCGACCCTGGCCGGAGTGCCGAACGGCGAACGCCTGGCGTGCCGCAGCGAGAGGCGCACGCGACGCAGCGGGTCGACGGCGAGCATCACGGCCGCGAGCCCCATGAACGCCGTGGCGCACAAGTCGAACGGCGTGCGGTGCAGCCAGCCGAGGAGGTCGTCCTGCGACAAGCCGAGGCTCGACGCGTCGAGCGCGACGTGGATCGGCGGCCATGCCACCCACAGCACGACCCGCGCGATCAGGAGGCAGAGGAACGCGAGGAGCGTCGATCGACGGTACCGGACAGGCTCGAGCCAGCGCCGCTCCCACGCGAAGACGCCGGCCAGGACGAGCAGCGTCGAAGCCAGCGTCACACCCACCAGCCCCAGCAGCCGCATCCACCACGCGCGCCGCAGTTCCGTGACGGCCGATCGCGTGATCGCGACGTCGACGAGCGGGCTGCCGCTCGGCCCCTCGATGGTGATCGTCCGCGCGTCCGGAGGCGCCGCCGTCTCGCCGAAGTAGCGCGGCAGCAGCGTGACCGACAGCAGGGCCGTCTCGAACGATGCCGGCTCGGCGTCGCGGGCGTCGACCGGCGAAGTCCGCGACAGCAGGTACTCGGCCGCGATCGCGCCGACGATGCGGGCGGGGCCGGTGCCGGTGCGGCGGACGGGCTCGACGTAGACGAGGCGGAGACCGAGCGCCCCGGGCGCCAGAACCAGCGCCGGCGCGCTGGTGTCCCGTCCGGCCGGCACCGCCTGCGCCCGCCCGGCCCACGCCACGGCCGTGCCATCGGGCTCCGCGATGGTGATGGCGACGTCGCGCGCCGAGCGGCTCGCCGCGTCGTCGACCGCGTCGAACAGCACGCGCTGGTCGCGCGTCGCGGGATCGAGCGCGGCCACGACTTCCGGACGCGCCTTCAACTGTTCGACGACGCCGGCGAGCGCCGCCGAGTACGCCCTGAAGCGGGCCCGCACCTCGGCTTCGATGCGCGCCGTCGTTGCTGCCGCGTCGCCGCCGAGCCGCCACACGATGAAGCCGGCGCCGACGGCGCCGATCAGCAGCATGACCAGCGCCCCGGCCGCCAGCACGCGCGGCACGAGGCTGCGGGCGGGCGGCGAGGCGGCAGGGGCGTGTCGGTGCATGCGGGAGGAAGGCCTTGTCGAGATGGTACGCGTCGCGGGCCAGATCGGCGCGGCGTTTCTGGCGCGTCCCGCCTTCGCTATAGTGAAGGGGCGGGCCTGCCCGCAATCATGCGGATTCCTGCCCTCAAGCTCCCGATCAAGCGCGGGGCGCTGCTCGCCCTGGCCAACTGGCCGGTCGTGGTGCTTCAGTTCATCGCCGAGGCGACGTTCAAGATCCTGCTCGCCGTGCCCATCGTCGGCGGCACCTTCCTGGTGGCGCTGGCGCTCAACGAAGACGTCCGGCAGGTGCTCGGCGAGGACCTCGACCTGCGGCAGAGCGCGACCGGGGTGGCCACCTCGCTGATGGCCCATCCGATCGCGCTCACCAGCTTCCTGCTGGCGATCGCGATTGTCGTCGTCGGCGGGTCGGCGTTCATGTTCATCCTCAAGGGCGGCACGCTGGCGGTGATCGTCGACGCGCAGCGGCATGCCGGACCGCTCGAACGCTACCCGGTGCGCCTGGCCCTGCTGCGCCGGGCCTCGCGGACCAGCGTCGACGTCTTCCTCGACGGCACGCGGCGGCTGCGGCAGCGCTTCCTGCGCCTCGGCGCCTTCCTGCTCGCGACCTACCTGGTGTCGGGACTGCTGTACCTCACGGTGGTCGTGGCGGGCTACCGCGCGGTGGGCGAGGAGGGCTTCCTCGTGGGCTGGACGGTGATTGCCGCGCTCTGCAGCGCCCTGCTCGTGGGCTGGCTCACGCTGGTGAACACCGGCTACCTGATCCTGCAGGTGGTGATGGCGGCGCGCGACGTCTCGGTGCGGATGGCGGCGCGCGAGGCGCTGCGGCTGCTGCGCGTGGACACGGCGCGCATGCTCGGCGTGTTCGCGGTGACGGTCAGCCTGGTCGGCATCGCGACCCTGGCGTCGATCGTCGCGACGGCGGGCCTCGGGCTCATCTCGTTCGTGCCCTTCGTCGGACTCGCGGTGCTGCCGCTGCAGCTGCTGGCCTGGCTGCTGCGCGGGCTCATGTTCCAGTACCTCGGACTCACGTCAGCAGGAGCCTACCTGTCGCTCTACGACGCGCCGGGCGGCGCGCCCGTCAGCGCCTCGATCGCCGGCGGAGTGCCCGCATGACGCCCTACGACACCCTCTTCTCACGCATGGGAGCGCAGCTGGCGGGATCGGCCATCCGCCAGATGGGGATCCTCGCCGCCGGGCGGCCCGACCTGATCTCGTTCGCGCCCGGGTACCCCGATGCCGGCACCTTCGCGTGGGACGGGTACCGGACGATTGCCGACGATCTCTTCACGGCGCGGGGCGACGACACCCTGCAGTACGGGCCGACGCGAGGCTATGGCCCGCTGATCGACGCCGTGGTGCCGACATTGCGGGCCCGCGGCATCGTGTGCACGCACGACGAGATCGTGATCACCGCGGGATCGCAGCAGGGCCTCGACCTCGTCACGCGGCTGTTCGTCGACGCCGGCGATGTCGTCCTGGTCGAACTGCCGACGTTCACGGGCGCGATCGCGGCGTTCCGCGACGCCCAGGCGCACGTGGTCGGCGTCCGCCAGGACGAGGGCGGCCTGGATCTCACGCACCTGGACGAGGTGCTGGCGGCACAGCGTCGCGACGGCCGGCGCGTCAAGTTCCTCTACGTCATCCCGAACTTCCAGAACCCGACGGGCGGACTGCTGGCCCTGGACCGCCGCCAGGCGCTGCTCGAGTGGAGCGGGCGCGAGGGCGTGCCGATCGTCGAGGACGATCCGTACGGCGATCTCTGGTTCGCCGGCCGGACACGACCTGAGGAGACGCGGCCGATCAAGGCCGACGATCCCGACGGCCGCGTCATCTATCTGCAGAGTACGTCGAAGACGCTCGCGCCGACGTTCCGCACGGCGTGGGTCGTCGCGCCCGCGGCGGTCGTGTCACGGCTCGACGTCGCCAAGCAGTCGGCCGATCTCTGCTCGAGCACGCTCGATCAGCGCATCGTCCTCGACGCGATGACGCGCGGCATCCTCGACGCGCAGGTGCCGCGGTTGCGCGAAACGTACGCACACAAGTGCGAGGTGATGGCCGGCGCCCTGGCGCGCCAGGCGGGCGACCTGGTGCGCTGGGCACCGCCGCGCGGCGGCTTCTTCCTGTGGGTCACGCTGCCCGAGGGCGTGGATGCGCGCGCGATGCTGCGCGCCGCGATCGACGCGCAAGTGATCTACGTACCGGGAGGGCCGTTCTTCGTCGACGGCACCGGCGCCAACTGCCTGCGCCTGGCGTTCTCGTCGGCCTCGCTGCCGCGCATCGAGGAAGGCATCGCGCGGCTGGCCGGCGTCATTCGGACGGCGGCGGCGGCGTCAGGGCGACCCGCTCCCCAGGCAATTCGGTGAGCGGGCGTCCGGGCAGGCCGAAGACGTGCTCGAGCGCGACGAGCCGTCCGTCGGCGATCGCCGCGACCAGGAAGTCGCCGGGCAGGGTCGTGCGCGCCACGACGACCGGCGCGCCCTCGAGCACTTCGAGGCGCGACTCCGACAGCGCGAACTCGCCGACCGGCGCCCCCGTCGCGAGCGCATACCCGCGCAGATCGAGCGCGATGCCCGAGGCCACCAGTGTCTGGCCGACCCGCAACGGGCCGGTGCGCGGCCGCCACGGCAGCGCCTGCCGCCAGCGCTGCGCGCCGTGCCCGCGGTCCAGCGCCCGCACGAGGCCGTCCAGCGCAGCGAAGTAGACGCGTTCGTCGTCGGCAATCGCGGTCCCGACCGCGTCGGCGCCCGCCCGCCACCGCCAGCGCACGCGCCCCTGCTTGTCGTCGAGGCAGTAGAAGTAGTTGTCGGTCGAGGCCACGTAGACGCGCGGGCCGAGCGGCGCCACCGAGACGATCGCCCCGCCGATCGCGCGGGTCCAGATGACCTCACCGGTCGCGACGGCCACGGCAGTCACGGCGCCATCCTGGCCGGGCAGGTACAGGCGATCGCCGTTGATCGCGGGAGCTGCGACCACCGGCGCGCCGCCGGGCCGCCGCCACACGATGGTGCCGTCGGTGCCTCGCAGCGCCAGCACCTCGCCGTTCTCGAGCCCGGCCACGAGCCAGCCGGCGCGGGCCACGAGCGGCGCCGACACCCCGGCCGGCAGCGGCACGCGCCACACCGCCCGCCCGGTTGCGCCGTCCAGCGCCTGCAGCGTGTCGTCGCTGACCACGTAGACGCGATCGTCGGCCGCAGCCGGCGTCACCCGGGTGGCGAGGTCGGCCTTCCAGCGGACCGCGCCGGTGTCGGCATCGAAGGCGACCAGAGTGCCCGAGGCGAGCGGAAGGTACAGGCGGACGTTGTCGCTGGCCACGCCCGCGACCGGCGGACCGTCGAGGTCCACCGACCAGCGCAGCCGCAGCGGGAACAGCGGCAGGCCGCCGGGCCGCGCCTTGTCGCGTTTGGCGTCGGCGCCGGGCGTGGCGGGCTGACCCGGCTGCGGCCCGCGCGGCCCTGGCGCCACCACACCGGGATCGGAGAGGGCGTCCTGGACGACCGAAGTCGGCGGGCGCTGGGCCGCGGCGGGTCGCGCCGACGCCGCGGTCAGGGCGACGACACCGAGCGCCAAGCAAATGCGGTGAATGCCCGAAAGACCGCGAGATGTTGTGGTCGTGCTGCCGATCACGAGGCTATAATAGCGGCTTCGCGGCGCCGGGTTTCGACATTCCGGCAGCACCGCCCTTTCTGCCCGTCGTCCCTGCATGTCCCATCAGACCGTCCTGATCCTCGACTTCGGATCGCAGGTGACGCAGCTCATCGCGCGGCGCATCCGCGAAGCGCACGTCTACTGCGAAATCCACCCGCACGACGTCCCCGAGTCCGTCCTGCGCGAGCTGGCGCCGATTGGCGTGATTCTCTCGGGCAGCCACGGCAGCACCTACGAGGACCACCAGCTGCGCGCGCCGGACGCGGTCTGGTCGCTCGGCGTGCCCGTGCTGGGCATCTGTTACGGGATGCAGACGATGGCCGCCCAGCTCGGCGGGGCCGTGAGCTGGAGCGACCACCGGGAGTTCGGGTACGCCGAGGTGCGCGCCCACGGCCACACGAAGCTGCTCGAGGAGCTCGAGGACTTCCGGACGCCGGAGGGCCACGGGATGCTCGAGGTGTGGATGAGCCACGGCGACTCGGTGTCGGCGCTGCCGCCCGGCTTCTCGCTCATGGCCTCGACGCCGAGCTGTCCGATCGCCGGCATGGCTGACGAAACGCGCGGCTACTACGCGGTGCAGTTCCACCCTGAGGTCACCCACACGCTGCAGGGCCAGGCGATCCTGACGCGCTTCGTCCGCGACATCTGCGGCGGCCGCGGCGACTGGCGGATGGGCGACTACGTGTCCGAAGCGGTGGCGCGCATCCGCGAGCAGGTCGGCGACGACGAGGTCGTCCTCGGCCTGTCGGGCGGCGTCGACTCGAGCGTTGCGGCGGCGCTGATCCATCGCGCCATCGGCGATCAGTTGACGTGCGTGTTCGTGGACCACGGACTGTTGCGCCTGAACGAGGCGGCCCTCGTGATGGACATGTTCGCCGGCCGCCTGCACGCGCGCGTACGCCACGTCGACGCGCAGGCGCAGTTCCTCGATCAGTTGACCGGCGTCAGCGACCCCGAGGCGAAGCGCAAGATCATCGGCCGCGAGTTCGTCGAGGTCTTCCAGCGCGAAGCGGGCTCACTGACCAACGCGACGTGGCTGGCCCAGGGCACCATCTATCCCGACGTCGTCGAGTCGGGCGGCGCCAAGACGAAGAAGGCCAAGACCATCAAGAGCCACCACAACGTCGGCGGCCTGCCCGAGACGCTGGGCCTGAAGCTGCTCGAGCCGTTGCGCGAGCTGTTCAAGGACGAAGTGCGCGAGCTCGGTCTGGTCTTGGGCCTGCCGCCGGAGATGGTCTACCGGCACCCGTTCCCGGGCCCGGGACTCGGCGTACGCATCCTCGGCGAAGTGAAGGCCGAATATGCCGACCTGCTGCGGCGGGCCGACGACATCTTCATCCAGGAGCTGCGCGCGACGCGCGACGAGGCGACCGGCCGCACCTGGTACGACCTCACGAGCCAGGCGTTCGCGGTCTTCCTGCCGGTGCGCAGCGTCGGCGTGATGGGCGACTACCGCACCTACGAGCACGTGGTGGCGCTGCGTGCCGTGCAGACCTCCGATTTCATGACCGCCGACTGGGCACCGCTGCCGATGGCGTTGCTCAAGAAGGCGTCCAGCCGCATCATCAACGAGGTGCGCGGCATCAACCGCGTCGTCTACGACATCAGCAGCAAACCCCCGAGCACCATCGAGTGGGAGTAGCGCGCGCGTGAAGGACTTCGTCCACCTCCATCTGCACACCGAGTACTCGCTGCTCGACGGCGCCTGCCGGGTCGACGAGCTGATGAAGGAAGCGGCGCGGCTCGGCATGCCGTCGCTGGCCGTGACCGAGCACGGCAACATGTTCTCGTCGGTCGTCTTCTACGACACCGCGAAGAAGCACGGCGTCAAGCCGATCCTCGGCTGCGAGGTCTACGTCGCGCCCGGCGATCGCCGCGACAAGAGCGGCGTGCCCGGCGAGACGCAGAACCACCTGGTGCTGCTGGCCGAGACCAACGAGGGCTACCACAACCTGATCAAGCTGGTGTCCTCCGGCTACACCGAGGGCTTCTACTACAAGCCGCGCATCGACAAGGCGCTGCTGCAGCAGCACAGCGCCGGGCTGATCGGGTTGAGCAGCTGCCTCAAGGGCGAGGTCGCCGAAGGCATCTACAAGGACCGGATCGAGAAGGCGCGCACGGCGGCCGGGCAGTACGGCGAGATTTTCGGGAAGGGCAACTTCTTCCTCGAGATGCAGTACCAGGGCCTGCGCGAGCAGAAGATCGTCAACGACGGCCTGCCGGGGCTGGCGCGCGAGCTCGATCTCCCGATGGTCGTCACCAACGACGTCCACTACCTGCGCAACGGCGACCACAAGCCGCACGACATCCTGCTCTGCATCGGCACCGGCAAGAGCGTCAACGACACGCACCGCCTGAAGTACGGCTCCGACGAGTTCTACCTGAAGACGCCCGATCAGATGTGGGAGCGCTTCGGCGACTATCCCGACGCGCTGACCAACACGGCGCGCATCGCCGAACGGTGCCAGGTCGACCTCGACTCGAAGGTCTACCACCTGCCGAACTTCGACGTGCCCGAGGGCGAGACGCTCGACGACCACTTCGAGCGGGTGACCCGCGAGGGCTTCGCGGCGCGGCTGCCGCGGCTGAAGGACCTGATGGCGCGCGGCACGCTGCGCCACACGATCGAGGAGTACGAGTCGCGGCTCGACTACGAGATCGCGATGATCCAGAAGATGGGGTACACCGGGTACTTCCTGATCGTCTGGGACTTCATCCGATATGCCCGCGAGCAGACGATCCCGGTCGGCCCCGGCCGCGGATCGGCGGCCGGCAGCGTCGTCGCCTGGTGCCTGAAGATCACCGACGTCGACCCGATCGAGTTCGACCTCATCTTCGAGCGCTTCCTCAATCCCGAGCGCGTGTCGATGCCCGATATCGACATCGACTTCTGCGAGCGCCGGCGCGGCGAGGTGATCGAGTACGTCACCCGCAAGTACGGCCGCGAGAACGTCGCCCAGATCATCACGTTCGGCACGATGAAGGCCAAGGCGGTGGTGCGCGACGTGGGCCGGGTCATGGACATGACCTATGCCGAGGTCGACAAGGTCGCCAAGCTGATTCCTCCTGCTCTCGACATGACGCTCGAGAAGGCGCTGATCGAGAACCCGGTCCTCAAGCAGCTGCGCGACAGCGACCCGCGCGTCAAGGACCTGCTCGACATCGGACAGCGGCTGGAGGGCATGACGCGGCACGCCTCGGTGCACGCCGCCGGCGTCGTCATCGCCCCGCGCGCGATCACCGACTTCGCCCCGCTGTACAAGGGGGCGCGCGACGAAATCGTCACCCAGTGGGCGATGAAGGAAATCGAGAGGATGGGCCTCCTCAAGATGGACTTCCTCGGCCTCAGCACGCTGACGCTGATCGACGATGCGCTGAAGGAGATCAAGCGGACGACCGGCGAGACGCTCGACATCGACGCGATCCCGATGGACGACGCGAAGACGTTCGCGCTGTTTGCCGAAGGCCAGACGGCCGGCGTGTTCCAGTTCGAGTCGTCGGGCATGCGCGAGGTGCTGCGCAAGGCCAAGCCGTCGCGGTTCGACGACCTGATCGCGCTCAACGCGCTCTACCGCCCCGGCCCGCTCGGCGCCGGCGTCGTCGACAGCTTCGTGAACCGCCGGCACGGGCGCGAGCCGATCACCTACATGGTCCCGCAGATGGAGCCGATCCTGCGCGACACGTACGGCGTCATCGCCTACCAGGAGCAGGTCATGCGCGTGGCGCGTGACGTCGGCGGCTTCACGATGGGTGAGGCCGACCTGCTGCGCAAGGCGATGGGGAAGAAGGACCCCAAGGTGATGGCGGCGCAGCGCGATCGCTTCGTGCACGGCGCCGTCGAGAACAAGCTCACCGAGAAGAAGGCCGGCGAGATCTTCGACCTGCTGGCGTATTTCGCCGGCTACGGGTTCAACAAGTCGCACTCGACGACCTACGCGCTGCTCGCCTACCAGACCGGCTACCTCAAGGCCAACTACCCGCGCTACTTCATGGCGGCGCTGCTGACCATCGAGGCGCAGAACACCGACAAGCTGTCGCAGTACCTGGGCGAGTGCCGCGATCTCGGCGTGCCGGTGCTGCCGCCAGACGTCAACGTCAGCCAGTTGCCGTTCACCGTCGAACCCGAGGGCGTCCGGTTCGGCCTGACCGCGGTCAAGAACGTCGGCGAAGGCGCGATTCTCTCGCTCCTCGGCGTGCGGACCGAACGCGGCGGCCGCATCGAGTCGCTGCGCTGCCTGTGCGAGGAGGCCGACCTGCGGCTCGTCAACAAGCGCGTGCTCGAGAGCCTGGCCAAGGCGGGCGCGCTCGACTCGCTGGCGCCTCCCGACGAACCGCTGATGTCGCGGCGGGCCCGCCTGTGCGCCGCCATCGACCGAGCCCTCGAACACGGCAGCCGCATCCAGAAGGACCGCGATCGCGGTCAGACGCAGTTGTTCGACGCGCTGCTCGGAAGCGGCGAGAGCGACGACGCGGCGATCGCTGCCGACCTCGCGCTGCCCGACGCCGAGCCCTGGACGTCGGCGGAGGTCCTGGCCTTCGAGAAGGAGGCCCTGGGCCTGTACCTGAGCGGTCATCCGCTGGCGGCCCACCAGGAGGATCTGGCCAAGGCCGGCGCCCGGCCCATCGCGCAGTGTACCGAGCCGCTGGCCGACGTCCTGGTCGGCGGCATCATCAGCGGCGTCCGCCAGGTCAAGACGAAGAAGGGCGACCGGATGGCGGCCTTCATGCTCGAGGACCTGGACAGCGCCCTGGAGGTCGTGGCGTTCCCCGAGGCGTTCCGCACCTACGCCCACGTGATCGAGAACGACCGGATGGTGCTGGTGCGCGGCAAGCTCGAAGCCGGCGACGACAGCGCCAAGGTGCTCGCCAGCGAGATCAAGCCGCTGTCGTCGCTCAACGAGACGCTGTCGCGCGAGGTCGCCATCGCGCTGAAGACGCCGACCCGCAAGACCATCGAGGACATGGCCGACATCCTGATGCGGCATCGCGGCGATCGCCGCGTCCGCCTGGACCTCGAAGTGCGCGACGTGCCGCGGCCGATGCGGGTCCGCCTCGACCTCGGTGGCGTGCAGGTCCGCCCGTCGGAACAACTGGTGGCCGACCTCGAACGCGTGTGCGGGGTCGGGGCCGTCAAACTGCGGTAACCTGACGGTCATGCCCGTGGACACCCTCGAGTTCGAGGAGCCCGTCGCCGTCCTCCTGAAGGAGATCGATCAGCTGAACAGCCAGCCGATCACGCCGGATCGGGCGGCGGAGATCGAGCGCCTCGAGGCCCGGGCGCGACAGATGCGCCAGGACCTGTTCGGCCGGCTCACGCCGTGGCAGCGCGTCCTGGTGGCGCGGCACCCGCAGCGGCCGTACATGCTCGACTATGTGCCGCGGCTGTGGTCCGGCTTCACCGAGATCCACGGGGACCGGCGCTTTGGCGACGACCAGGCGATCGTGACCGGGTTTGCCCAGTATCACGATCAGCCGGTGCTGATCGTCGGGCACCAGAAGGGCCGCGACACCAAGCAGAAGATCGTCCGCAACTTCGGCTACGCGCGGCCCGAGGGCTACCGCAAGGCGCTGCGCGCGATGGAACTCGCGCAGAAGTTCGGGCGGCCGGTGATCTGCCTGGTCGACACGCCGGCGGCCTACCCCGGCATGGAGTCCGAAGAGCGGGGCATTGCCGAAGCGATCGCGCTCAACCTGCGCGAGATGGCGGTGCTCGAGACGCCGATCGTCGTCGTGGTCACCGGCGAGGGCGGCAGCGGCGGCGCGCTCGGCATCGCCGTCGGCGACACGGTGCTGATGCAGGAGTACGCGGTCTACAGCGTCATTCCGCCGGAGGGCTGCGCAGCCATCCTGTGGCGCGACGCGTCGAAGAAGGTGGAAGCGGCCGACGCGCTCAAGATGACCGCGCCCGATTTGGTGGCGCGCGAGATCATCGACGGCATCATTCCCGAGCCGACCGGCGGCGCGCACCACGATCACGAGCAGGCGGCCAGGCTGCTGGACGAGGCGTTGTGGCCTGCCCTGCAGCACCTGATGGCGATGCCGGCCGCCGAACGGCTCGAACGGCGCTACGAGAAGTTCCGCCGCATCGGCCGCCTGGGCGCCGAGATCGCCGGCGCGGCCTCCTGATCCCGACGCCGGGATCGCTCCTGTCATGCGGACATTGATCTGGGACCCCGTCGTGTGTGACGACGCAGCCGCCGCAAGGCTGGCCGCGGCGCTCGACGTGTCGCCCGTCGTGGCGCGGCTGCTGTGCCATCGCGGCCACGCCGATCCGGAGGCGGCGCAGCGCTTCCTCTACCCGCAGCTGTCGCAGTTGTGGGATCCGTTCCGGCTGGCCGACATGCGCAAGGCCGTCGACCGCCTCTGCGCCGCGCTCGAACGGCGCGAGCGCATCGCCATCCACGGCGACTACGACGTCGACGGCGTGACCTCGACGGTCATCCTGCGGCGGGCGCTCGAACTGCTCGGCGGCGACGTCACCCACTTCATTCCCGAGCGGCTGCGCGACGGCTACGGCCTGCAGACGCCGGCCGTCGAACGGCTGCACGCCGAGGGCGTGAAGGTGATCGTCTCGGTGGACTGCGGCATCCGCAGCGCCGAGGCGGCGCGCCGGGCCCACGAACTCGGCGTCGACCTGATCATCACCGACCATCACGAACCCGAGGCCGAACTGCCGCCGGCCTTCGCGGTGATCAATCCCAAGCGCGTCGACTGCTCGTACCCGGACAAGCATCTGGCCGGCGTCGGCGTCGCGTTCAAGGTCGTCCAGGCGCTCTGCCAGCGATTCGGACGCGAGAAGTGGCTGCCGGCCTTCCTCAAGCTCGCGGCGATCGGCACGGTGGCCGACGTCGTGCCGCTCGTCGGCGAGAACCGGATCATCGCCAAGCTCGGTCTCGAACGGCTGTCGCAGGGGCCGCACACCGTCGGCCTGCGGACGCTGCTCGAATCGGCCGGCCTCCAGAACACGGCGATCGACGGCTTCCACGTCGCGTTCGTGATCGCGCCGCGGGTGAACGCCGCCGGCCGCATGAGCACGCCCGACCTCGCCACGCGGCTGCTGCTGGCGAGCGACGAAGCGCAGCGCGACGAAGTGCGCCAGCTCGCCGATCAGCTCGGCGAGGAGAACACCCGGCGCCAGACCTACGAAGCCGAGATCGTCACCGAGGCGAAGAAGATGGTCGAGACCGACGTCCGCGTCGGCGCGCACAACGTGCTCGTCGTCGCCGGCGAGGGCTGGCACCGCGGCGTCATCGGCATCGTCGCCTCGAAACTGGTGGACGCGTTCTACAAGCCGGCCATCGTGCTGTCGATCGAGGATGGCCTGGCGCACGGCTCGTGCCGATCGATTCCGGCCTTCGACATGCTCGGCGCTCTCGACACGTGCGCCGATCTGTTCGTCAAGTACGGCGGGCACCGGCAGGCAGCCGGCCTGACGATCGAGGCGGCACGCATCCCGGAGTTCCGCGAGCGGATCAACGCCCACGGCCTCGAGTGCCTCGAGCCCACCGATCTGATGCCGCGCCTGCGCATCGACAGTCCGCTGCGCCTCGCGGGCATCGACTCACGGGTCGTCGCCGGCCTCGATCAGATGGGACCGTTCGGGCTGGCCAACGCCAAGCCCGTGTTCGACGCCGCCGGCGTCGAACTGCTCGGCACGCCGCGCCGCATCAAGGAACGCCACCTGAAGGTGCAGCTGCGCCAGGACGGGCGCGTCTTCAACGCGATCGCCTGGCGGTCGGCGGAGAAGGCCGCGCAGTGGGAGCAGCACCGCCAGTCGCTGCGGCTCGCCTATTCCCTCGACAAGCAGACGTGGCAGGGCGAGACGACCGTGGAGCTCACGGTCGCCGACATCCGCTGTCCTGACCAGGCACCCGTCTCGCCGGGGCCGGCCTGATGCGCGGGCGCCGGCTCCTCCGGTACGCCGTCGGGGCCTTTGCGCTCGGCTTCGCCATCTGGCTCGGCCTGCAGTTCCGGGGGCGATCGATTGGTCCCGGCGCCGCGAGCGATCCACGCACCGACCCCAACGCCGTCGTCGAGAGCAGCGGCGGGGTCATCACCAAGACCCGCGGCGAAACCAAGGACCTCGACCTCCAGCACCAGGGACTGCGCACCTATCCCGACGGGCGGACGGTCTTCCAGGGCGTCACCGTCACCGTGCCGGCGCGCGACGACCGCCGCGGCTTCACGATCAAGGGCGACGAGGCGGAAGTCACGAAGGACAACGCCCAGGTCCGGCTCACCGGCAACCTCCAGCTCTCGACGACAGACGGCCTGACCATGACCGGCCCGTCGGCGACCTACGACTCGGCCGACGGCATCATCCGCATTCCGGGCGACGTGAAGTTCAAGCGCGAGCTGATGACCGGATCGTCGGTCGGCGCGACCTACGACAACACGCGCGACGTGCTGTGGATGCTCGAGCAGGCCCGCATCGACGTGGCCCGCGACGCACGCGGCCAGGGCGAGACGCACATGACGGCGGGGTCGGCCGGGTTCGCCCGCGCCGAGCGCTACATCCGCCTGCAGGACGCGGCGTCGGTCCACCGCGAAGGACAGACCCTCGGCGGCGACACCGTCACGGTCTTCATGCAGCCGGCCGCCGACATCGTCGAACTGATCGAACTGCGCGGGAACAGCACGGTGACGCTGCCGGCGCCGCAGAGCCTGGAGGCGATGTCGGCCTCCGACATCAACCTCGCCTACCAGCCCGATGGCCGCACGCTGCGCCAGGTGACGCTCGCGGAACGGGCCAGCGTGCAGTTCCGCCCGCAGGGCGCGAGCGGCGGAGCAGGGCGCCGGCTGCAGGGCGCGCTCATCGACATGCAGATGGATGCCGACGGCGCGACCATGACCGGCCTGACGGCGCAGCAGGCCGTGCAGCTGACGGTCCCGCAGGCAGGGGCGACGCCGGCGCGCGTGATCTCGGGCGACACGCTCACGAGCGCGGGCCAGCCGGGGCGTGGCCTGACCGGCGCCACGTTCAGCAACAACGTCTCGTTCCGCGAGACGCGCCCGGCGGCGCGCGGGCAGGCCGCGCTGGACCGTACGATCACGGCGCAGACCCTCGAGCTGCAGACGAGCGGCGCCATCGACGCGATCGATCGTGCGACCTTCACGGGCACGGTCGTCGTCAAGGACGCGGAGAAGAACGCCAGCGCACCGCGGCTGGTCTACCGCACCGACTCGGGCGACATCACGCTGAGCGCCGAGGGCACACCACTGATGGCGCGCATCGACGACAAGCGCGGCTCGGTGCAGGCGCGCATCATCAACATTCTCGGCGGCGGCGACGATGTGGTGGCCGAGACCGACGTGCGTTCGGTGCTGCAGGGTGGCGATGGCGCCACCAACCGGCCCGGCATGTTCCGCGAGGACCAGCCCGTCAACGTCACCTCGACGAAGCTGGAACGGCGGACGCGCAAGGCCGTCTACACCGGCGACGCCCAGATCTGGCAGGGCGCGACCTCGATCAAGAGTGAGAGCCTGACGCTCGACGAGGAGTCGGGCAATCTGCTCGCGACCGGCAAGGTCCGCACCGTGATGGAGCTCGAGGAGACGGATGCGGCGTCGGGCAAGACGGAGCGCAACGTGACGACGGGCACGGCCAACCAACTCGAGTACCTGGACAAGGAACGCAAGGCGATCCTGCGCGAGTCGGCGCGCCTTGTGAGCGCCCGTGACGGCGACCTGCGGGGCGCGCGCATCGAGATGTTCATGCTCGAGAGCGGCCGCGAACTCGAACGCCTCGAAGCCTACGACGCGGTGACGTTGCAGACCTCGGCCCGGCACGCCACCGGCACGCGCCTGACCTACTACACGGCCGACGGACGATACGTGATGGGCGGCGCCCCTGTCGTCGTGCTCGAACAGTTCCCCAGCGAGTGTCGCGAGACGACGGGCCGGCGCCTGACGTTCTTCCGCGCCTCCGACGTGATCACCGTGGACGGCAACCAGTCCACCCGAACGCAGGGACGCACCGCCGGGACGTGCCCCGCCCTGAAAGCCCCAGCCTGATGGCGTTGTTGCAGACCGACCGGCTCACCAAGGCCTATGGTGGACGCACCGTGGTCGGCGGCGTGAGCCTCGAAGTGCGCTCCGGTGAAGTGGTGGGGCTGCTCGGCCCGAACGGGGCGGGCAAGACCACCACGTTCTACATGTGCGTCGGCCTGACGCGGCCCGACTCGGGGACGGTCACGCTCGACGGCGAGAACGTCACGCACGACCCGATCTACGTGCGGGCCCGCAAGGGGCTGGCGTACCTGCCGCAGGAGGCGTCGATCTTCCGCGGGCTGACGGTGGAGCAGAACGTCCTGGCGATCCTCGAGACGCTGCAGCTCGACGCTGCACAGCGACGTACGAGATGCAGGGAGCTGCTCGCGGAGCTGTCCTTGTCGCACCTGGCGCGGGCCAAGGCCTACACGCTGTCGGGCGGCGAGCGGCGGCGGGTAGAGATTACGCGGGCCCTCGTCAACAACCCGAAGTTCATCCTGCTGGACGAGCCGTTTGCGGGAATCGACCCCATCGCGGTCTCCGACATCCAGAAAATCATCTTCCATTTGAAAAATCGTGGCATCGGCGTCTTGATTACGGACCATAATGTCCGCGAGACGCTGAAGATCACCGATCGGGCGCACATTGTGCATGCGGGCACCATCTTCAAGAGCGGCACGCCGGGCGACCTGGCGGCCGACGAGGAGGTCAAGCGGATATACCTCGGGACCGATTTCCGGCTCGATTGAGACCTCCGAGTTCTCGTTGCCCAGACCATGGCCATAACGCAAAAGCTCCAGACACGGCTCTCGCAGAAGCTCGTCCTGACGCCCTCGCTGCAGCAGGCGATCAAGCTGCTGCCGATGACGACGCTCGAGCTGGCCGAGCTCTTGACTCAGGAGATCGTCGAGAACCCGATGCTGGAGGAGGTGCCCACCGAGGAGATGCAGGCGGTGGATCCCCAGGCGCAGACATCGGAACCCGAGGCACCGGAAGCGCCCAAACCGGACCGGCCCGATGCCAACTGGGACGAGCAGGACTACGCCTACTTCTTCGGCGAGTACCTGGACGACGGCGGCTACCGGTCGCGGATGCCGGTGGAGGTCAAGGAACTGCCGCCGATCGAGAACACGCTCTCGACCTCGGCGACCTTGGCCGACCATTTGCTTTGGCAAATCGCGATGCGGCCCGACATCTCACCGGTGCAGCGCGAGATCGGCGAAGCCATCATCGGCAACCTGAACGACGACGGCTACCTGATGGCGTCGGTCGACGAACTCGCCAACATGGGCGGGTGGTCGGCCTCCGAAGTCGAACAGGTGCTGACGATTCTCCAGCACCTCGATCCGGTCGGCGTCGCCGCCCGCGACCTGCAGGAGTGCCTCACGCTGCAGCTGCGCCACCTCGGACACACCGGCACGCCGGCCGAGACCATCGTCAGCGAACACCTGCGCCTGCTGCAGAACCACCAGGTGCCCGAGATCGGCAAGCGCATGGGCATGTCGATCGATCAGCTCAAGGACCACATCGAGATCATCCGGCACCTCGATCCGAAGCCGGGCAGCCGCTTCAACCCGGCGCCGTCGCAGTACGTGATGCCGGACGTCTACATCGTCAAGGTCGAGGAACAGTACGTGGCCGTCCTCAACGACGATGGCCTGCCGCAGCTGCGGATCAGCCCGGTGTACAAGCGCCTGCTCGACAACAAGCACGACGAGTCGGCGGCCGAGACCCGCGCCTACGTCAAGGAGAAGTTCCGGTCGGCGCTGTGGCTGCTCAAGTCTGTCGACCAGCGGCAGAAGACGATCATCAAGGTCGCCAACTCGATCATCCAGTTCCAGAAGGAATTCCTCGATCACGGCATCGAACACCTGCGTCCCCTCGTCCTGCGCGACGTCGCCGAGGACATCGGGATGCACGAGAGCACCGTCAGTCGCGTTGTCAACAACAAGTACATGCACACGCCGCAAGGTGTGTTCGAGATGAAGTACTTCTTCCACAGCGGCATCAGCAGCTCGTACGGCGACAGCGTCTCGTCGGTGACGATCAAGCAGCGGATCCGCAAGATCATCGAGGCCGAAGACGGCCGCAAGCCGCTCAGCGACTCGAAGATCGTCAGCATCCTGCAACGCGAGGGCCTGGTGCTCGCGCGGCGCACGATTGCGAAGTACCGCGAGGAACTCCGGATCCCGACCTCGAACCAGCGCAAAGTGCTGTACTGATCGGCGAAAGGACCGCAGCATGCGGCTCGCGCTCACAGGGCGCAACCTCGACATCACCCCGGCTCTGCGTCAACTCGTCACCCGACGCCTCGCAAAGCTGGATCGACTCCTCCACGACGGCATCATCTCGGCCCAGGTCGTCCTGCGGCTGGAGAAGCACCGCCACAAGACCGACGTCCTGCTCAACACCCGCGGCGACCACGCCCTGACCGGGCACGGCGAGGACGGCAACTGGCAGACGTCGATTGCCGGCGCGCTGGCCAAGGTCGAGCAGCAGGCGGCCCGGGTGAAGGGCAAGCGCGAAGCCCGCAGGCGCAGCGGCCGGGCGACAGTCGGCGAGCCGGGCGAGGCGATTGGCACCGCCAGGCGCACGGCAGTGTCGACGCCGGCCTCGCGGACGCGCGACCGCGAGGAAGCCGTGGCGCCGGCCGAGCCGTCGGCCGTCCGCGTCGTGCGCATCCGGCGCGTCAGTCCCAAGCCGATGCGGCTCGAGGACGCCGTGCTGCGCGTCGACGCCACGCCGGGTTCGGTGCTCGCGTTCCGCGATCCGTCGCTCGATCGCGTGCAGGTGCTGGTGCGCCGTGCCGACGGCGCGCTCGGGCTGCTGGATCCCGACGTCTAGCGCGGAGCCGCCGGTCGCATGAGCGCTGCCCAGGAGTCGCCGGGTCTGACCGTTCGCGAGTTGCTGTCGCGGTGTGCGACGACGGCGCTGGCGGACCTGACGGTACGGGCCGGCGCCACCGGCCTCGATCGACGCATCGCCCAGGTTTCGCTGCAGAAGACCGGGCTCGCCCTCACCGGGCTGCCGCACTACCTGGAAGACGGTCGCGTCCTGCTCTTCGGGCGCAGCGAAGTGCAGTACCTCTCCGGGCTCGAGGCCGACGAGCGGCGCGGACGGCTGCAGGACGTCCTGCGGCCCGGCCTGCCGTGCATTGTCGTCACCGCTGGCTTACCGATCGACGCCATGCTGGCCGAGCAGGCCGATGCGCGCGGCGTGCCGGTCCTGGCCACCGACGTCCTCACGTCGCAGGCGCTGGTCGCGCTCACCGGGATCCTCGAGGAGGGCCTGGCGCCGCGGACCATGCTGCACGGCGTGCTCATCGACATCCTCGGGCTCGGCGTGCTCCTGCTCGGCGAGAGCGGCATCGGCAAGAGCGAGTGCGCCCTCGACCTCGTGGTGCGCGGCCACCGCCTGGTCGCCGACGATGCGGTGGAGATCACCCGGCGCGGGGCAGGGCTGGTCGGCACGTCGCCGCCCTTGACCCGGCACCACATGGAGGTCCGCGGCCTCGGCATCATGAACGTCCAGGACCTGTTCGGCGTCGCTTCGACCCGGCACAGCATGCAGGTCGAGTTCATCGTCCGGCTCGTGCGCTGGGACAGCCATACCGAATACGAGCGGCTGGGCCTCGACGAGCAGACCGAGCCGCTCCTCGGCCTGCCGGTGCCCGTCGTCACGCTGCCGGTGGGACCGGGGCGCAACATCGGCATCCTCGTCGAAGTGGCGGCGCGGCGGCATCTGCTGCTGGCGCGCGGCGTGTCGGCGGCACAGCGCCTGGCCGACCGGCTCGACGCGGAATTGCAGACGGGGCCGTCATGACACGACGCGGCAGCAGCGCCGGCGAGGTCGAGCCGACGCCGATGAGCAAGTTCGTCGTGCTCACCGGCCTGTCGGGATCGGGCAAGACGCAGGCGATCCGCGCGCTCGAGGACCTCGGCTACTTCTGCGTCGACAACCTGCCGGTCGCGCTGATTCCGACCTTCGCCGAACTCACGCTGCGGGCCGGCGGCGAGATCGGCCGCGCCGCCGTCGTCGTCGACATCCGGGAGCGGTCGATGCTGACGACGTTCCCGGCGACCTACCAGTCGCTGCGGGGGACGGCCGGGCTCGAGCCGCGCCTGATCTTCCTCGACGCCTCCGACGCCGCCCTGGTCCGCCGGTTCAGCGAGACGCGGCGGCCGCACCCGCTCGCCGAGCACCAATCGGTGAGCGAAGGCATCCGCGAGGAACGCGCCCTGCTCGCGCCGATCCGCGCGATGGCCGACCAGATCATCGACACCTCCGACATGACGGTGCACGAACTGCGGCACGCGTTCATGGCGGCCTCGAGGGATCGCGGCGCCAGCGCCGGACCTGTCGTCACGTTCCTCAGTTTCGGCTTCAAGCACGGCGTGCCGCTGGACGCCGACCTGGTGTTCGACGCGCGCTTCCTGCCCAATCCGCACTTCGTGCCGGAACTGCGCCCGCACACGGGTCGCGACGCCGTCGTGCGCGAGTTCCTGGAGCAGTACGACGACTACGCGACGTTCCTCGCCCGGGTGAGCGATCTGCTGGCGTTCCTGCTGCCGCGCTACGCGGCCGAGGGCAAGAGCTACGTGACGGTGGCGATCGGCTGTACGGGCGGCAAGCACCGCTCGGTGGCGATTGCCGAAGAACTGAAGCGGCGCATGGCCGCGGTCAACGGCATCCGGCTGCGGGTGCGTCACCGCGACATCGCACAGGAGTAGCCGTTACCCGGGTACCGGGTACCGGGTACAGGGTGAGAAGGTAGGGCCGGTTGTCCCAACCCGGCCCCGAACGGGTCAGTGAAAGGGCGAAAAGTGCAACAAGTACGAAACGGGCGAGAAGGACGGCACGTGCGCGTGGAACGACAAGGGTAAGAGCATGGATTCCGACGAACAGCGGCTGGGCGTGGTCGTGGTGACGCACGGCCAACTGGCGCACGAACTGGTGAACGCGGCCGAGATGATCACCGGCGAACTGGTGCGCTTTGCCGCCGTGGCGCTCGGCTGGCACGACGACCCCAACGCCGCCCGCGACCAGATCGCGGCGGCAGTGGCGCGCGTGGACGGGCCGGCCGGCGTGCTGATCCTCACCGACATGTTCGGCGGCACGCCGAGCAACCTCGGCATCACGTTCCTGGACGACGACCGGGTCGAGGTGATCACCGGCGTCAACCTGCCGATGCTCGTGAAGCTGGCGAGCCTCGAGCGGCCCAGCGCCGGGCTGCTCGGCATCGCCAGGCAGGTGCGCGAGCACGCCCGCGAGTCGATCCGCGTCGCCTCCGACCTGATGCGCCCGGACGCCGGTTCGTAAGCATGCACCGACAGATGCGGCCAGGGGCATGGCGATGGTGAGCCGGGAGGTGACGATCGTCAACCCGCTCGGACTGCACGCCAGGGCGGCGGCGCGCTTCGTGCGTTTGGCCTCGCAGTTCACCGCAACGGTCCGCGTCGCGCGGGGCCCGCGCGAGCTCGACGGCAAGAGCATCCTCGGCCTCCTGCTGCTCGGCGCGGCGCGCGGGTCCACCATCGCGATCCGCACGGACGGCGCGGACGCGGAGGCGGCCGCCGACGCGCTGGCGGCGCTGGTCGCCGATGGGTTCGGGGAGTCGTGACGTGCTGATGCTCACCGGTGTGGCGGTCGCGCCCGGCGAGGCCATCGGCCCGGCCGTCGTCGTCCGCCTGCGCACCCACGACGTGCGGTACCGGATCGCCGACGAACAGATCGACGCCGAGCAGGCGCGGCTGCGCGAGGCGGCCGATCGCACCCGCGGCCAGCTCGAGGAGATTCGCGATCGCACCCGGCACGTCATCGGCGCCGACCTGGCGACGATGTTCGACGTGCAGCTGCTGATGCTCGCCGACCCGCTGCTGCGCGACCGCGCCGATGCGCTGATCCGCACCCGCCGCGTCAACGCCGAGTGGGCCGTCGTCGAGGCGGGGCAGGAGCTGATGCAGCGCCTCCGCGCCATCGAGGACCCCTACCTGCAGGAACGGCACGGCGACCTCAACGACGTGCTCGGCCGCGTCCGGGCCAACCTGCAGCGCACCGACAGCGACGCCGGCTGGCTCAACGCCCAACTGCAACGCTTCGCCGAGCCGTGCGTCTTCGTCGCCGACGACCTGCCCGTCTCGGTCGCCGCGCAGCTGGACTGGTCGCGCCTGGCCGCGCTCGCGACCGATGCCGGCACCCGCACCGCGCACACCGCCATCCTCGCCCGGAGCATGGGCGTGCCGGCCGTCGTCGGGCTGCAGGAAGCGACCCGGATGGTGCCGCCGGGGACGATGCTGCTCGTCGACGGCACGGCCGGCATGATCGCCGTCGATCCGCCGCCGGTGATGATCGAGACGACGCGGCGGCGGCTGCGCCCGGCGCCGGCGGACCGGCCCTCGATCAGCGGGCCGGCCGAGACAGCCGACGGCGAGCCGGTCCACCTGTTCGGCAACGTCGAGCGCCCCGAGGACGTCGCCTTCGCGCTCCGCGAGGGCGGGGAGGGGCTCGGTCTGGTCCGATCGGAGCTTCTGCTCGGCGCGCTGCCGATCGGGTCGGTAAGTGAGGACGCACAGGTCGAGGCGTATGCGGCGGTGCTCGAGGCGGCCGGCGACCGCGAGGTCACCATTCGCACCTTCGACATCACGGCGGAGGCGGTCGGCCTCCCGGCGCAACTCGACGCGGAGCCGCGTGAACGGCTCGGGATGCGCGGGCTTCGATTGGGGTTGAGCCGGCCAGAGCTGCTCGAGCGGCAGTTGCGGGCGCTGGTGCGGGCCGGGGCCGGCCGGCGCCTGCGGGTGATGTTCCCGTTCGTCACGAACGCCGACGAGGTTGCGCAGGCCACCGCACTCCTGCACGGCCAGGCCTCGCGCCTCGGCCTGCCGGCGCCACCGGCCGGTGCGATGGTCGAAGTGCCGGCGGCGGCGCTCGACGCCGCGCGGATCGCCCGGCACGCGACGTTCCTCAGCATCGGCACCAACGACCTCACGCAGTACACGCTGGCGGCTGATCGCGGCGACCTGCGCGTACAGCACCTCTACGACCCGCGCCATCCGGCCGTGCTCAAGTTGATCCGGATGGTCGTCCGCGGCGCCCGCCGTCACGGCCGCCGCGTCGCCGTCTGCGGCGAGATGGCCTCCGACACCGAACTGCTGCGCGTGCTCATCGGCCTTGGCCTGCGCGAGTTCAGCATGGCCGGCACGTCGCTCCGGCAGGCGCGCGCCGCCGTGCGCGAGTGCTCGCTTCCCCAAGCTCGCGACGCTGCCGTGCGCGCCCTGTACGACGGCGGCCTCACCACGCCGGCGTAACGTCCGACCTCGCATCGCCGCAACACGTAATACCGAAATGCGGGAATGCGGGAACGTCGAGATCTCGACGCCTGACACCAGAAGGCGTCTGTCAGTTCCTAACGTCTACGTGCCGCCTTGTTTGACGCGCTGCCCGTCGACGGTGCTGCGGCTGAAGTAGTAGAAGTTCTTCACCCAGACGTGTTCGCGGCAGACATGCTCGAACAGATCGCTCGGGAGCGGACCGCGGGACGCCGCGGCCACCGCAGCGTCTACGTGTTCAGGCGTCGCCGACGAGGTCGTGACCGTCGTGACGCCTGGGTGGCTCAGCGCGAAGCGGATGCCCAGTTCGACCAGGTCCAGGCCGTGTGCCTGGGCGACCTCGCGCAACCGCTCGACGCGCCGCAGGTACTCGGTGACGATCTCGGCTGAGGCATTCGCGAGCTTGACCTCCTGCGCGAGCGACTCCCGCGTCGCCGCGCCGGCCAGCGCGCCGCCATGATCGAAGACGCAGCGGACGAAGACGCCGACACCACGCTGCTCGCACAGGGGCACGACGCTCACCAAGGGCCGCGATTCGAAGCTGTTGAAGAGCACCTGCACGCCGTCGACGCGGCGCGAGTCGACGAGGCGGAGCACGCCGTCGTGCTCGTGATCCTGCGCGCTGACGCCGATGAACCGCACCTTGCCGTCGCGGCGCAGCCCCTCGAGTGCCGCGTGCCACTCGTCACGATCGGTCCAGCGGTCGTACCACTGATGCAACTGCAGGAAATCGATCTGCTCGACGTCGAGCGCCCGCAGGCTGGCCTCGACGGACCCGGCGATACTGCCCGGCGTGAACTGATCGTCGATCGGCACCGCGAAGCGCCAGTTGAAGATGTCGCGCGGCTTGACCTTCGTCGCGATGAACGGCCGCGGCCCGGTCCATTCGCGCAGCGTGTGCGCGACGATCGCTTCGCTGTCGCCGTAGTTGCGCGCGGTGTCGATGCAGGTGACACCCCGCTCGAGCGCGTGCAGCAGGACCGATGACGCGCCGCCGCGGTCCGCGACGATGCGCATGGCGCCAAAGGTGATGGGGGAGAGGGAGGCGCCGGTGGCGCCGAAGGGGCGAGGCGTCATGGAGACAGCAATGCGCAATGCTCAATGCCCAAGGCGGAATGTCGAGAGCGCGGACCCGCGGTAGGAACCGGTCTGTCGGCTTCGCCCAGGCTACGGAGGGCACGGCCGCAGCGATGGACGGCCGCGATGGCGTCCCTACCCAGCCCGGCCCTCGACATTGAGCATTACGCATTCCGCATTGTGTGGCGCGTCGAGCAAGGCGCCTCGACTAGAACGGAATGTCGTCGTCGGCCTCGCCGCCGGCCGGGGCGTCGAAGCCACCGCCGCTCGAAGAAGAGCCGCTGCCGCTGCTGGAGCCGCCGCCGTAGTCGTAGTCGTCCTCGCCGCGGCTCTGCCCGCCGCCTCGGCCACCGCCGCTGCCGAGCAGCTGGATGCGGTCGGCGACGATCTCGGTCGTGTACCGCTTCTGGCCGTCCTTGTCGTCCCAGGATCGCGTCTCGATGCGGCCTTCGACGTAGATCTGCTTGCCCTTCTTCAGGTAGTCCTGCAGCGACTCGGCCTGCTTGCCGAGCAGCACGATGCGGTGCCACTCGGTCTTCTCGACCCACTCGCCGGTCTTGCTGTCCTTGCGGCGGTCGGTGGTCGCGATGCTGAAGCGGGCGATGGCAAAGCCGTTGCCCGTGAACTTCAGCTCGGCATCACGACCGAGGTTGCCGACCAGAATCGCCTTGTTGACGCTCCCCATGCTCGAACGCTCTCTCTCCACCCGGGCATCCCGGGTCTCTCACGCCCCGACGACCCCGCCGGGGTACCAGTTCAGCTCGCGGCGATGGACGCACCCGGTTGCAGACGTCTGACACGCGCTCGGCGAAGCGGCATGAATGAGTCCGCAGCCGCCCGACTCATCTGGCGGACCCGGTCCGGCCGGACAAGTCCGGCCGCTACGAACATCGCATCTGTGCGACGCGGTCGATCGTGACAGGCCCGTTCGGGGAACGGGCCCTACCTATCTGGGCCGGCGATTCAGGCCGTCGAGCACCTGCTTGGCGAGCACGGCGACCTCGCTCTGCGGATAGTTGCGAATCACCTGCTGGAAGGACTCCCGGGCGCGATCGTTCTCACCGAGCAGGCTCAACGCGACGCCACGCTTGTAGAGCGCCTGGGGCACGCGGTCGCCGGTCGGATGATCGGCAATCACCTTCTCGTAGGCGCCGACGGCCTCCTTGAACTTCCCATCGAGCTGGAATGACTCGCCGATGTAGAACTGCGCATCGTCGGCACGATCGCTCGTGGGGAAGGAGCGGATGAACTGCTCGAAGCCCGAGATCGCCAGCGGCCACTGACCGGCGGCGTAGTCGGCCTGCGCGGTGTCGAACATGCGCTGCGGCGACAGCCCGCCGGCCGGACCGGCCGGAACTGCCGGCGCGGTCGGCGCCGGGCCCGTGGCGGTCGCACCTGGCGCGGCGGTCGTGCCGGGCGTGCCGGCTGGGGCAGGCACCATCGTCCCGTTCGGGCCGGGCACCATCACCGGGGCCGGCGGCGCCAGCTGGGAGGGCAGCGTGTTGACCGCCTCGCGCAGCGACGACAGCTCCTGGCCGAGCGTCCCGACGCTCTTGCTGTTCTCGTCCAGCCGCTCGCGGACGACCCGTAAGTCGCTGTTGACGTTGTCGATCAGCAGCTTCTGGTCGGCGAACTGCTTGCGCGCCGTCACCGCCTGATCGTCGAGCTTGGCGTTCAACGACTTGAGCGTGTCGCCCAGAGTCGCCAGCACGAGCTGCAGCTGCTGGTTCTGCTCCTGCAGCATGCGGATGTCGGCCATCAGCTGCTGGTGCTCGCGGTTGGCGGCGTGGGCCGGCACGGCCAGGCTCACGAACAGGACGCCCGTCAGGGCGCCGGTCACGATGCGCATCATGATCCGATCCTTGCTCGAGCCCGGCCGGACCGCGGGGGAGGGGTCCGGCCAAGCGTCAGCATCTGCTTACTTGCTGGTGACCACGAAATGGGCGCGGCGGTTCTTCGCATACGCCTCGGCGGTGGCGGCCGGGTCGAAGGGGAACTCCTTCCCGTAGGACACCGTTTTCAGTCGTTCGGCCGGGATCCCCAGCGAAATCAGGTAGGCGCGCGCCGCCTGCGCGCGGCGATCGCCCAAGGTCAAATTGTACTCGGCCGTGCCGCGCTCGTCGCAATGGCCTTCGATGGTCACCACCCAGCTGGGGTACTGCTTGAGGATGTCGGCGTTCTTCTGCAGGGTGGCCTGCATGTCCGGGGTGACTTCGGCACCGTCGTAGCTGTAGAAGACCGGCTGCAGCGGCGACTCGCGATTGAGCTCGTCGAGGGAACGGGCGTTGTAGTCGACGTTGCTGCCGGAGATGGCCGGTTCGGCCGGCACCGACGCGACCGGCGGCTCGGGCTCCGGCAGCGGCGCCGGCGGCGCCGGCGGAGTGGCTCCGGCGCCAGCACCGGCCGAGGGCGGCGGCGGCGTCGGACGGGCGACCGGCGGCTTCTTCCGGCTGCAGGCGGTCGTCGTGACGGCAACGACGAGAACGAGGACGATCAAGCGGATGAGGCGTGCAGACATGCGGGCGGTCTCCTTCGAGCCGTGGACCACGGCGGGGTCGGACCCGGACGGGCGAGTGGACATCACGGTCACCGCGACCAGCTGGGCTGAACGTTGTTGCCGGACTTGGTGACCTGACGAAGGTCCTGGCCGTCGCGGGCGATGGTGAAGATCTGGGAGCGTCCGGCGCGCGTCGACGCGAACGCGAGATGGCGGCCGTTGGGCGACCACGCCGGGCTCTCGTTGCTGCCGGTGCCGTCGGTGACGACGCGAATCTGCCCCTGCTGCAGGTCGAAGATCTTGATGTCGAACCCGGGCCCGTTCTGCCCGGCATACGCGATCTCGTTGTAGGGCGGCGGCGACCAGGTCGCTCGATCCGCCCAGGACTCGTTCGTGATCCGGCGCGGCTCCCCTCCGCCATCGGCATCGGCGATGTAGATCTGCGGCTTACCGCTGCGGTCTGACGTGAAGGCGATCTGGTTGCCCGCCGGCGACCAGGTCGGCGTCGAGTCGTTGCCCGGGTTCCGCGTGACCCGCCGCAATCCGCCACCCTCACGGTTGACGACGTAGATCTCCATGTTGCCGTCGCGGTTGGTCATGAACGCGACGCGGTTGCCGTCGGGCGAGAAGGACGGCAGGAAGTTGTGCACCCTGTCGGTGCCGCCGGCCGGCTGGTCCATCTTGCCCTGGTAGATGTAGGAGATGTAGATGTCCGGGTAGCCGCGGCGATACGACGTGTACGCAATCGCCCGCCCGTCGGCCGACCAGCTCGGGTTGATCGCGAGCGATCGGTTGACGGTCACGCGCCGCTGGTTCTCGCCATCGTAGTCGCCGATGTAGATCTCCTTGATGCTGCGCTGCTCGACGGTGCCGCGGGCCCGCTCGCCGTCGCGGTCCGAGGCGAACGCCAGCTTGGTCCGCGCCACCCCGGTCAGCTTGCGCGTGTCCATGTGCAGTTCGTCGGAGATCGTATGCGCGAACGACCGCGGGTTGCCGGCCGAGGCGGTGTATTCCTTCGCCCACACGCCCTTCTGCAGCGCCACGTCGAACATCCGCGCCTGCACCGTGAGGCTCGACGCGTTCTGGCGCACGGTGCCGATCACCACGAAGTCGACGCCGAGTTCCTTCCACTGCGCGAAGTTGACGGTCTCGAACGACGTCGCGGGTGCGATCGCGGAGTAGCTCGCGCGCGGAATCAGGTCGAACTCGCGCTCGAACCGCAGGTCGTCCCACAGCACCTGGCCGATCAGGTCCGCCGGCGCTTTCAAATCAGGTGAGCCCGGGATGAAGTTGGGTACGGCCACCTTCGGCGCGGCACCGCCGGTCAGGCTGATGCTGACGCCGATCTGATCGGGCTGCTGCGGCGGCGGTGTGCCCGGCTGCGCCGGCGGAGGCTGCTGCGACGTTGGTGGCGTCGCCGGCGCCTGCCGTCCCTGCGGTGCGGCGACGATCAGCGCGGTGGAGGCGAGGGCCCCGAGGCCCGCGATCACGAGAGTGCGTGAAGCTCGATTCATGGGATGAAGTTGAATTCCAGGTTCACCGTGAGCGTCGGGTTCGTGTACTCGCGGGGCAGAGGCGGCAGCTTCGTCAGCATCAGCGCCCGCGTCGCGGCCTGATCGAGCAGGAAGTTGCCGCTCGTCCTGGCCACCGACACGTCGCTCAACGTGCCCTGCCGATCGATGACGAACTTCATGATCGTGCTGCCGCGCGTGCCCTGGTTCTGACGGAAGTTGCGCTGGACGATCTGCAGCATCTCGGCGACGTACGCCGGGCAGCAGAAGGCACCGAGGTTGATCTGGCCACCCGTCCCACCACCGCCGGTCGACAGCCCGATGCTGTCGCTCACCACGCCAGTGTCTGCCTTGGCCTGGCCCTCGCTGACGCGCTCACCGGTCGATGGCGCCTTGGCGCGCGCCTGCTCCGGTGCCACCGTCGGTGCGGTGGTGGGCCGCGGCGCCTGCTTGGGCGCCGCCTTGGACGGTTCAGTCATCTCCGGCGGCTTGGGCGCCGGCGGTGGCGTGGGTTCCGGCTTGGCCTCCGGTGGGCGGGGGACGGCCTGCTGTACGGCGCGACCGGACATCGACGTGAGCCCGCCAGCCCGCGGCCCGGGCGCACCGCCCAGGCTGATCGTCATCACGGTGCGGGGCTCGGTGTCCCGCGTCCGCCAGGACGATGGCGAGAACGCCACGGCCAGGATCACCACGACGTGCGCCACGAGCGAGATGACGATCATCCGCTGGAAGCCGTCTGGACCGGTCGTCCGCCGCTGGGGCGCACCACCGCCGGCCCCCGCCAGCGCGAACGAGGGGCTGGGCGCGCCGAACCCAAGGGGCGACGATGGGGCAGGGGCGGACACGCGGTTACCGCTCCCCCGGCAGTCGCGACACCAGGCCGACCTTCTCGACGCCGGCCGACTTCAAGGCGTCCATCACCGTCATCGTCTGCTGCACGGTGACCGCGCCGTCGGCTCTCAGGTAGACGGCCTTGTCCGACTTGCCCTGCATCTGCTGGCGCATGCGTTCGCCCAGCACGTCGATGCGGATCAGTTCCTCGTTCAACTGCACCCGCTGGTCCTCGCCGAACGACAGCGGAATGGTCACGAAGACGCGCTCGTTGGCGAGGCTCTGCGAGCGCCGCGCCACCGGCAGGTTGACGTCCAGACCGCGCGTCATCATCGGCGCCGCGACCATGAAGATGATCAGCAGCACCAGCATGACGTCGACGAGCGGGACGACGTTGATCTCGGCGAGTGCCGTCGCCGCGACCATCCGTCCGCGCCGCCCGCGCATTCCACCGCCGCCTGCTGCCTGTACCTTGGGCATCGCTGGCTCCGCGGCGGCCTAGGTGAAGTTCCGCTCGGAGATGTTGAGGAACTCCAGCGAGAAGTCCTCCATCTGCGACGCGAAGCCCCGCACCTTGTGCGTGAAGTGGTTGTAGAAGTAGACGGCAGGAATCGCCGCGAACAGGCCCGCCGCCGTCGCAATCAACGCCGACGCGATGCCGGGCGCGACCACCGCCAGGTTCGACGACCCGACGGCGCCGATCGCCTGGAAGGCGGTCATGATGCCCCACACCGTCCCGAACAGCCCGATGAAGGGCGTGATGCTCGCAGTCGTCGCCAGGAAGCCCACCCGTTGCTCGAGTTTGGTGAGCTCGGAGCTGCTGGCCCGCAGGAGTGCACGGTCCACGGCTTCGAGACTCTTGAGCGTAGGACGCGCCCCAGTGGCCGGCGGCTTGTCGCCCGTCGCCCCCCGCAGCTGGGTATTGAGCTCGCCATACCCCGCCTGGAACAGTCCGACCAGGGGACTGTCGCCGAGCGACCTGCACACCGCCTGCACCTCGGAGAACTTGCTGCTCCGACGGAAGACGTCCAGGAACTGCGTGGTATGTGCCTCGGCCTTGCGGAACGCCCATGCCTTGTAGAGCACGATGCCCCACGACAGCACGGAAAAGAGAACGAGAAGGGCGAGGACGAGCTGCTCGATGAGGCCCGTCCGTGAGACGAGCGAAATGACGTCAGTCGCCGACTCCGCGGTCTCCGCCGCGGGCCCGGCAAGCTCTTGCAGGGCAAGAGCGCACACCCAGAGCGTCTGCAAACAGGCCTCCGCTATGCATGATCAATGCGCCGCTGGGAGGGCGCGAACGGGCTAGGCTACCATGCGGCCAAAATAGCGGTCAACTCCATGATATGTTTGCAGTTCCGGGCATTCGGCCGCATCGTCAGGTGGAGGCCCGTCCCGTCGTCTCTCCGCCCATGATCCGGTTCCTCAGCATCCGCCAACTGGCGGTCATCGAGTCATTGGACCTGTCGCTCGGCGCGGGCCTGACCGTGCTCACCGGTGAAACGGGCGCCGGCAAGTCGGTCCTGGTCGAGGGCCTGGGGCTGCTCCTCGGCGGCCGCGCCTCGGCCGACATGGTCCGCACGGGCGCCGCCACCGCCACCGTCCAGGCCATCATCTCTACACCCGACGGCGACGAAGTGATCGTCCGCCGCGACGTCTCCGCCGAAGGACGCTCCCGCGCCTACATCGACGACGTGCTCGTCACTGCGGCGACGATGCGCGAGCGGGTGGGGGCGTGGGTGGACCTGCACGGGCAGCACGAGCACCAGACGCTGCAACTGCCAGACACCCATCTGGATCTGCTCGACCGCGTCGCCGGCCTGCGTGCCGATCGTGCCGCGGTCGCCGACGCGTTTGCCGCCTGGACCGCCGCCAGGGACGCCCTCGCCGCGACCCAGATGGACGCCCGGGAGCGCGCCGCCCGCATCGAGCTGCTGTCCTTCCAACTCGCGGAGATCGACAAGCTGGCACCGCTCGAGGATGAGGACGAACAGCTGGCGGCGACGCGCCAGGTGCTCGCCAACGCCGATCGACTCCAGCGGCTCGGCCAGGAGGCCTACCAGGCGCTCTACGACGACGAGCATGCCGCGCTCCAGGCGCTGTCGGTGGTCTGGAAGCGGCTGGACGAGCTCGCGCAGGTCGACCCGGCCGTCCAGCCGTACGCCGCCGCCCGCGATGCCGTCAAGGCGCAGCTCGAGGACCTGGCGTTCTTCCTCCGGCAGTACGTCGCCGGCATCGACGCCTCGCCCGAGCGCCTGCAGGACGTCGAGGATCGCCTCGCCGCGCTCGAGCGCCTGAAGCGGAAGCACGGCGTGACGCTGTCCGACTTGATCGCGCACCAGCAGCGGCTCCGCGATCAACTGACCGCCCTGCAGCAGCCCGAGGGCCAGCTCGGCACCCTGCAGGCCGCCGCCGACGAGGCCGCCGCCCGCTACACCGAGGCCGCGACGAAGCTGTCGGGGGCGCGGCAGCGCGCCGCCGCCCCGTTCGTCACACGGCTCCGAGCCGAGCTCGGCGACCTCGCGATGCCGCACGCCGACGTGTCCTTCCGCTTCCAGCCCGTGTCAGGGCCGGGGGAGTGGGGGCCGAGCGGCATCGACCGCGCCGAACTGCTGCTCTCGGCCAACCCGGGCGAGGCGCCTCGTCCACTGGCGCGCGTGGCGTCTGGCGGCGAGCTCTCGCGCGTGATGCTGGCGGTCAAGGTCCTCGATGCGCCTCCCGCCGCCGACCGTGCCGTGGTGTTCGACGAGGTGGACGCCGGGATCGGCGGGCGCGTGGCCGACGCGGTGGGCGCGCGGCTGCGTTCGCTGTCCCGGACCGCCCAAGTGCTCTGCGTGACGCACCTGCCGCAGGTGGCGGCCCACGCCGACGCCCATGTCCACATCAGCAAGCAGGTGAGTGACGGACGCACAGTCACGAGCGCCGTGGCCCTGAGCGGCGATCGCCGGATCGAGGAGATCGCGCGCATGATGGCAGGGGATACCTCGGCGCCGATGCTCGAAGGCGCCCGGACCCTGCTGGCGGCAAAGGCGAAAGGCGAAAGCGAAGCGGGGGCAAAAGGCGAAAGCGAAAGTCCCCAGGCGGCTGCTGGGCGCAAGGGAAGAGGACGTGGCACGAAAGTATCTGGTTGAAGCGTACGGCTGTCAGATGAACATGCACGACGGCGAGCGGCTCGCGGGCCTGCTCGAGGCCGCCGGCTTCGAGTCGACGTGCGACCCCGGCGACGCCGACGTCATCGTCATCAACACCTGCAGCGTGCGCGAGCGGGCCGAGGAGAAGCTGTTCACACGGCTCGGCGAGTTCCGGGAGGCCGCGCAGGCGGCCGGCAACACACCGGTGATCGCCGTGACCGGATGTGTGGCGCAGCAGGAGGGGAGCGCCCTGCTGAAGCGGTCGCGCCTCATCGACATCGTGGTCGGGACGCAGCGCGTGAAGCAGCTGCCGATGCTCGTCTCCCGCGCGCTCGACGAGCACGCATCGCCGCAGGTCGACATCAACCCGCACGAGGACGTGTCGTTCCCGCTCGGCATCGCGCGGCGCGCCGACGCGGTCAAGGCGTACGTCAACATCATCGAGGGCTGCAACGAGTTCTGCGCCTTCTGCGTGGTGCCCTACACCCGTGGCCACGAACGGATGCGTCCAGCCGGGGAGATCCTGGCGGAGGTCCGCGACGCGGCGGCCCGCGGTCATCGCGAAATCCAGCTCCTGGGACAGATCGTCAATCACTACCAGGCGCCGGACGACGCCGCGTGCGACTTCGCGGGCTTGCTCGAGCGGGTCCACGAGGTCGAGGGCGTGCAGCGGATTCGATTCGCCAGCCCACATCCGCGCCACGTGACGCCGCGCCTGCTCGACGCGTACCGGGCGCTTCCCAAGGTGTGTCGCCACCTTCATCTGCCGGTCCAGAGCGGCTCGACGCGCGTCCTGGCGGCGATGCGCCGGCGGTACTCGCGCGAGCGGTACCTCGAGATCATCCAGGAAGTGCGCGAGGCGGTGCCCGACATCTGCCTCTCGACCGACATGATTGTCGGTTTCCCGGGCGAGTCGCCGGCCGACTTCGACGACACGATGACGCTCACCGCCCAGGTGCGCTTCCACAGCATGTTCTCGTTCAAGTATTCGCCGCGTCCGCGCACGCTCGCCATCAAGCGGCTCCCGGACGACGTGGCCGAGGACGAGAAGACGCGCCGGATCGTCGCGCTGCAGGCGCTGCAGCGTGAGATCCAGTTCGACCTCCATCGCCAGGCCGTCGGCCGCGTGGAAGGCGTGCTGATCGACAGCGGCAGCCGTCGCCGTGAGCAGGATCTCTCGGGTCGAACGAGCGGCAACACGGTGGTCAATTTTCCTGGCGAGCCCGGATGGCTCGGTCGCCTGGCGCGCGTGCGCGTGACGGCGGCCGGTCCCAACAGCCTGCGTGGGGAAGTCCTGGATGTGGAGGCCTGACGTGCCAGTCCGGATGCTGATCAAGGGACTGATGATGGACCCGGTCACCAACCTGCCGATCGTCGTGCTCCGCGATGAAGCGGGGGAGCGGACCCTGCCGATCTGGATCGGCATGTTCGAGGCGCACGCCGTGGCGCTGCAGCTCGAGAACAGCACGCCGGCGCGGCCGATGACGCACGACCTGCTGAAGCACGTGATCGAGGCGCTCGACGGTCTCGTGACCGAGGTCCACATCACCGACGTCCGCGAGGGAACGTTCTACGCGTTGATCTACCTCTCGTCGCGCGGCGAGACGATCGCGGTCGACGCGCGGCCCTCCGACGCGCTCGCGCTGGCCCTCCGATCCCGTGCTCCGGTCTACGTCGCCGACCACGTGCTGGCCGACTCCAGGCCGCTCGAAGCGCCGACGACGCAGGACGCCGAGCGGCTGCAGCACTGGCTGGAGAGCCTCGATCCCGAGGAGATGGGCAAGTATCGGATGTAACGCCCTCGCTTCCTTTAGAATGCGCGAGGACCGACCCGATGATTCTGGCCATCGCGAATCAGAAAGGCGGGGTGGGCAAAACCACGACCGCCATCAACCTCGCCGCCGCTCTCGCTCTGCGCGGGCGCCCGACGCTGCTCGTCGACCTGGACCCCCAGGCCAACAGCACCATGTCGTTCCTCGAAGTGGGGACCGTCGGCCCGAACATGTTCGAGGCGCTGACGGGCGACAACGGCGTCACCATCGGCAGCATCGTCAAGGCCACCAACCAGCCTCATCTGAGCATTGCGCCGGCACGGATCGCGCTGGCCAAACTCGAGTCCAAGCTGGTCGGGGAACTCGACGCGCACTTCCGGCTCAAGGAGAAGCTCGCGCCGCTCGAGGAGGAGTTCCCGTACATGGTCATCGACTGTCCGCCGACGCTCGGTCTCCTCACGGTGAACGCGCTCGTGGCGGCCAGCCATCTCGTGGTCCCCATCCAGTCGTCGTACTTCGCGCTCGAGGGCACCGACGACTTGCTCGAAACGGTGGGGAAGGTGCAGCTGCGGGCGAACCCGTCGCTCCAGGTACTCGGCGTGTTGATCACGATGCACGACAAGCGAACGAGCCTGGCGCGTGACATCCGCGATCAAATCAAGAAAGTGTTCGGCGCCAAGGTGTTCAAGACCGTCATCACCAAGAGCGTGAGGCTCGAAGAGAGTCCCGCATACAAGGAAGCGATTTTCAGCTTCGCGCCGGAGTCCTCCGGGGCGTCCGAGTACTACTCGGTGAGCGAGGAGGTTCTGAGCCGTGTCTAAGCGTGGCCTGCCCGAGACCGTCCGGATGCGCCACGACGCGCACTACGTGGAGACCCTCACGGCCTCCGCGGGCGCACCGGTCGGGCGCATGATTCCGATTGAGCAGATCGACCCGAATCCCAACCAGCCGCGTCAGGTCATGGGCGACCTCTCCGAGCTCATCGCCTCGGTGCAGGAGAACGGCATCATCGAACCCATCGTGGTCCGGCAGCGCGGCTCGCGCTTCCAGATCGTGGCGGGCGAACGCCGCTACCAGGCCGCTGTCCGCGCCGGCATCGAAGAACTCCCGGTCGTCATCCGGGATGTAGACGATGTCGGGATTCTGGAGATTGCGCTGGTGGAGAACCTGCAGCGCAAGGATCTGACGCCGTTCGAAGAGTCGGAAGCACTGCAGGCGCTCTGCCAGAAGGCTGGCTACACGCACGAGAGGCTCGCGCAGAAACTGGGCAAGAGCCGCACGGTCATCACCGAGTCGCTGTCGCTCAACCAGATGCCCGAAAGCATCAAGCAGCTTTGTCGGCTGGCCGACATTTCCTCTAAATCGTTGCTTTTACAGGTAGTTAGGCAAGTCGAGCCAGAGAAAATGGCGGCCCTCGTCGAGCAGATGTCGCGGGGCGGCGGCATGACGCGCCAGGAAGTGCGCGAAACCGTGAAGCCCAAGGCGCCAGCCCGGGGCCGACCCAAGGCCTACACGTTCACGTACCGGGCCCCGACCAAGCAGTTCGCGTTCTCCCTCAGCTTCAAGAAGTCCGACGTCGAGCAGGACGAGGTGATCGAGACCCTCGAACGCATCCTTGACGACCTCCGCAGCAAGCGCTCGGCAATCGCCGACGATCATCAGACGCTCGAACACTAGGCCAAGCCGTAACGGTAGGGCCCGACGTCCCAACGCGGCCTATCGACAGGCCGGGCTGGGACAGCCGGCCCTACCTCTGGGGCGGCTACGTCCTATAGTTAACATAATGTGTATTATCGGACTCTAACAAGGCGCGCCATTATTCTGCCTGTTGAAGCCCTGTGTGCATGCTTTGCGGTGATTCGCCCTAAGCGCCGACCGCCGTAGCTCCCGCCCCGAACGCCAATCCTCGACCGCCGCCGCACGCCTCCGCTAGGATGGTCGTCGCACCCCATGGGTATCGCCGCCGACCTCGCCATCGTCATCGTTGCCGGACTCGTCGGCGGACTCGTCGCTCAGCAACTCCGGCAGCCGCTCCTCCTGGGCTACATCCTGGCCGGCGTCCTCGTCGGACCGCACTCGGTCGGCCGGGCCATCACCAACGCGCACGACATCGAGCTGCTCGCCGAGATCGGCGTCGCCTTGCTCCTGTTCGCGCTCGGCCTGGAGTTCTCGCTGAAACAGCTCCAGCCGGTCCGGCTGGTCGCCCTGGTCGGCACGCCGATCCAGATGGGCTTGACCATGGCGCTCGGGGTGGGCATGGGCCGCCTGTTCGGCTGGGACTGGACGCCGGCCGTCTGGCTCGGCGCGCTGATGGCGCTCAGCAGCACGATGGTGCTGTTGAAAACCCTGATGGCGCAGGGCCGCATGGGCACGCTCTCGAGCCGCGTGATGATCGGCATGCTCATCGCGCAGGACCTGGTCGTCGTCCCCTTGATGATCCTGCTGCCGGCACTGTCGGCCAGCGGATCAGGCGTCAACGGCCTGGCCGTGGCCGTCGGCAAGGCCGCGCTGTTCCTGGCCCTGATGATCGGCGTCGGCACCCGGGTGCTGCCGAAGCTCATGCAGGTCATCGCGGAGCGTCAGTCCCGCGAACTGTTCCTGCTTGCCATTACGGCCATCGGCCTCGGCGTCGGCTACGCGACCTACCTCTTCGGCCTGTCGTTCGCATTCGGGGCGTTCGTGGCCGGGATGGTCCTGAGCGAATCGGACTACGCCCACCAGGCGCTGAGCGACATCATCCCGCTGCGCGACGTCTTCGGCATGCTGTTCTTCGCCTCGGTCGGCATGCTGATCGACCCGCGCGTCCTGATCGCGAGTGCCGGCCAGGTCGTGATCCTGCTGATGGCGCTCTTGCTGGGGAAATCGCTGATCTTCGCGGCGGTGTCCTATGGGTTCGGCTACCGGAACGTCGTGCCGCTGGCGGTCGGGCTCGGGTTGTGGCAGATCGGCGAGTTCGCCTTCGTCCTCGGGCGGGTTGGCGTCAGCATCGGCGCGCTGAGCCCGGAGGCGTTCACGCTCGTGCTCGACACCACTGTCGTGAGCATGGTGCTGACCCCGGCGGTATCGGGCCTCACCACGCCCATCTACGCCTGGTGGCGGCGGCGGTCCGGCGGCGAGCCCTTCCAGACCATCAACGTCCCCACCGGCGGCCTGCAGGACCACGTCATCGTCGTCGGCGGCGGCCGGGTCGGGCGCTTCACCGCCGCACTCCTGCAGCGGCTGCAGCTGCCGGCGGTCCTGATCGAGCTCGACTACCGGCGCTTTGGCCAGGCCCGCGAGACCGGCACCCCGGCGATCTTCGGCGACGCCACCCAGCCCATCGTGCTGGAGGCCGCGCACATCTCGCGGGCACGGCTGATTCTCGTGACGGTGCCGCTCGTCAACGTCACCGAGGCGATCATGGTGGCGGCGCAGCGCGCCAATCCCCGCCTGCGCATCGTGGCCCGGGCCGAAGGCGCAGAGCAGCTCCGCCACCTGCAGGCGCGCGGGCTGGCGGAGGTCGTGCAGCCGGAGCTCGAGGCCGGCATCGAGATGGTTCGCCAGTCGCTGCTGCACATGGACTTCGGCGTCACCGAGGTACACCGCGTGAGCAGCCAGCTGCGGGCCGAGATGTATGCGCCGCTGTTCGGCAACGGCAGCGACTACGAGCGGCTCGTGCAGCTCGGCACAGCCGGTCAGCTGTTCGACTTCGTGTGGGTGGAAGTGGCGGCGGGCAGCGCGATGGCCGGGCAGTCGATCGCGGATCTCGCGTTGCGAACCCGGACGGGCGCCACCGTCGTCGGCATTCTCCGCGACGGGCAGATGCTGTCAAATCCGTCGCCGCACGAGCGCCTCGCGGTGGCCGACCTGCTCGCCATCGCGGGCACCGCCGAACAGCGGCGCGCGCTCGAATCGCTCGCCGCTGCCGCAGCCTGACAGTTGGCGCAGGCCGACACTTCTGGAATGATCGTCTGAGAGCGAAGGACGCGGCTCTCGCCTCCCGCCCACCGACTGCCCCGCATGCTGCGTACGCTCGACCGTTACATCATCCGTGAGACCCTGCCGCCGTTCGGGTTGACGCTGCTCATCCTGACGTTCCTGCTGCAGATCCCGACGATCATCGAATACGCGGAGAAGCTGATTGCCAAGGGCGTCAGCCTGCCGGTGATCGGGCAGATCATCCTGACGCTGCTGCCCTCGTCGCTCGCCCTCACCATCCCGATCAGCCTGCTCGTCGGTCTGCTGATGGCGCTGGGGCGGCTGTCGGCCGATCGAGAAGCAGTCGCGATGCAGGCCTGCGGCGTGAGTCTCTACCGGATCCTGCGGCCGGTGGCGCTGATGGCCCTGGTCGCGACCGCGGCGACCGCGTACATCATGATCGAGGCGCTGCCGCGCGGAAACCAGACCTTCCGCGACATCACCTTCCGGATCATCCAGGCCAAGGCGGAAAGCGACGTTCGCCCGCGCGTGTTCTTCGAGGAGTTTCCGAACCTCGTGCTCTACGTGCGCGACGTGCCGGCCAACACCCGCGGCTGGCAGGGCGTGTTCCTGGCGGACACGCGCAACCCCGGCGAGCCGCAACTCCTGACCGCGAACCGCGGTCACTTCGTGCTGGAGCCGGCGCAGCGGCGCGTCGACCTGATCCTGGAGGACGGCATCCTCCACCGGACGAAGACCGACACGCCGGCGCAGTACGAAACGCAGTCGTTCGAGTCCCTGACGGTTCAACTCGATCCGGAAACCGTGTTCCCGCGCCAGGGACTGACGCCGGGCGACAACGAGCTGACGATCCCGCAGCTGCGGACCAAGGCCAGGCAGATGCGCGAGCAGGGCATGTCGGCGCACAACCCGATCATGGCCATCCAGCGCAAGTACACCATTCCGGTGGCCTGCCTGGTGTTCGGCCTGATCGCACTCGGACTCGGCGTCACGCACCGCAAGGACGGCAAGAACGCCGGGTTCGTCGTGGGGATCGCGGTGGTGCTCGTGTACTACGTGCTGATGTACCTCGGCGAGGCGCTCGCCAAGGGCCAGCGCGTGCCGGCCGAGTTCGCGCTCTGGATCCCCAACCTCGTGCTCGGCATCGTCGGCCTCGTGTTGATCGTCGCCAAGACGCGTGGGTACGAGTTCTCCCCCACCATCAGGATTCCGGTGCCCGACGGCCTGGCCCGCTGGTTCCGCAAGCTCGGGGCGCCGAGCGTCGGCGACGACGTGGACTCTGCCACCAGGGCCGATGCGCAGACCACGAAGCCAGCCGGCGTGCAGACCGCGGCAGCTGCCAGACCGGTGGCCCGTGGGCAGAAGGTCGTGGTGGTCATCAAGGTGCCGCAGGGCGTGCTGCCGAGCGCCAACCTGCTCGACCGGTACCTCAGCGGCATCTACCTGCGGGTCTTCGGTGTGACCTTCCTCGGCATGCTCGCGGTCTTCTACATCGCGATCTTCACGGACTACAGCGAGTACCTGTTCAAGGGGAAGACGACCGGGCAGACGCTGCTCAGCTTCTTCCTGTATTCGACGCCGCAGTACACGTACTACATCACCGCGATGGCGGCGCTGGTCGGAACGCTGGTCACCGTCGGCCTGCTCACGCGCACGAGCGAGCTCACGGTGATGCAGGCCTGCGGCATCTCGCTCTACCGCGCGGCGATGCCGATGCTCGCGTTCGGCCTCATCTGGAGTGCGCTCCTCTTCGGCATGGAGCAGAGCATCCTGGCGGCGTCCAACCGCAGGGCGGACGAACTGAAGAACGAGATCCGGAGCGGCGCGCCACGGACGTTCAACCTCGCGAACCGCCAATGGATGGCTGGCAGCGACGGCAGGCTGTATCACTACGGCCGCTTCGACCCGAAGGCACGGCGGCTCGAGGACCTCACGATCTACACGTTCGGCGAACGCGGCTGGAACGTCACGTCGAGGAGTTTCGCCAGGCTCACCACGTTCATGGACGCCAAGACCTGGCGGGCCGACTACGGCTGGACGCGCACCTTCGGCGAGCGCAATGCGGTGACGCGGTTCGAGGTCTTCCCCACCGAGCCGGTCGCGCTCGAATCACCGGAATACTTCGGCGTCGAAGAGCCAGATGCGGTGCTCGCCGAACGCCTGAAGGTCACCCAGTTGCGCGCCCACATCGCCGAACTGACTCGGGCCGGCTACAACACGGTGCCGCTCGAAGTGGCGCTGCACCGCAAGATCGCCTTTCCGTTCATCACCGTGATCATGACGCTCATCGCGATCCCGTTCGGCGTCACCACGGGACGCCGGGGCACGCTGTTCGGCATCGGCATCGGCATCGTGCTCGCCATCCTCTACTGGACGACGCAGAGTCTGTTCGCGGCGGTAGGAAGCGCCGGCGTGCTCGCGCCGGCGATCGCTGCGTGGGCACCCAACGTGCTGTTCGTGGCGGTCGCGGCGTATCTCGTGCTCACCGCGAAGACGTGAGATCGTACGGCCGATCGCAGCAACGGCCGCGCTGCGTCGGCCGGCCGACAATCGTTAGGATTCAATTACAGGTAGCCTGCAGCCTGCAGCCTATGGGCCTATCGGTAGGCTGTAGGCTGGTAGGCCGTAGGCTGCTATGCGCGCGGATGATGCGCGTCGTACACGCGCTTCAGGCGCGCCTCGAGCACGTGCGTGTAGATCTGCGTGGTCGAGAGCGACGCATGTCCCAGCATCATCTGGATGGCGCGCAGGTCGGCGCCGCGATCGAGCAGGTGCGTCGCGAACGAATGCCGCAGCACGTGCGGTGAGACCCTGGTCGTCACACCGGCGCCGAGCGCGTACTGCTTGAGCAGCTTCCAGAAGCCGACCCGTGTCAGCGCCGCCGTGCCGCGGCCGCTCGGGAACAGCCACGGCGAGGCGTGGCCGCGCAGCAGCGCCGCCCGGCCGCCGGACAGGAAGGCCCGCACCGACGCGACCGCCTGGTCGCCCACCGGCACGAGGCGCTGCTTGTCGCCCTTGCCGATGCAGGTGAGCACGCCCACCTCGAGGTTCATGTCAGCCGGCTTCAGCGACACGAGTTCCGTGACCCGCAGCCCGGTCGCGTACAGCACGTCGATCAGGGCCCGATCGCGCAGTCCGCGCGGTGTCGAGCGATCCGGCCCGGCCAGCAGCGCGTCCACCTCGTCCACTGACAGGTAGCGCGGCAGCTCACGCCAGGCGCGCGGCGGCGTCAGGTCCTCGGCGGGATTGCTCGCAATCACCCGCGACACGAGCAGGTGCTTGTAGAAGCCGCGCACGCCGGCCACCGTCCTGGCGACGGACCTCGGTGAATACCCCTCCGCCATCAGCTCCCGGACGAACGCTTCCAGATCGTGCAGCGTCAGCGTCTCGGCCGCGGTCTCGCGGCCGGCAGCGAACCGCGCCAGCTGCAGGAGGTCGCGGCTGTAGCTCTCGACCGACAGCGGCTGCAGGCGCCGCACCACCCGGAGGTGGTCCAGGTAACTGTCGATGCGTGCATCGCTGACGAGCGGGCGTTCTTCGGGCACGTGCTCAGGATACGCAGGCATAGTTTTCTATGCAACTAATTCTAGGTATACGATGGCGCTCTGTCATGCCGCCACGCACCGACGCCCTCCAGGGCACGCTCACCCTGCTCATCCTGAAGACGCTCGACCTCGGCCCGCGCCACGGCTACGCCATCGCGCAGCACATCCAGCAGACCTCGAACGCCCTCCTCCGCGTCGAGGAAGGATCGCTGTACCCGGCCCTCCGCCGCCTCGAGCAGGAGGGCTGGGTGAAGTCGTCGTGGAGCGTCACCGACAGCCAGCGCAAGGCCAGGGTCTACTCGCTCACGCCGACAGGCCGCCAGCAACTGGACGAGGAGGAAGCCAAGTGGCAGCGCCTGCTCCAGGGCGTCCGCCACGTGCTGCGGTTCGCGGAGTAGCCCGCGCGAGGTTCGGCGGCTCGCAGAAAGACAGCCCGTCCGCCGCGTCGCCGGGACGCGTCGTCCCACAAACGGACGGGTTCGTGCCGCGCCCGCACCGCAATGGGCGCACAATCAGTCCATTCGCGGCTGGCCCGGTCTTTGTACAGTGAGCCTACGTGCCTGATCTCGCCCTCAGTCCCGCCGAACGTCGTCGCCGCCGGCTCCAGAAGCTCCGGGTCCCGGCCGTGGCGGCCATCCTCGTGATTGCCGGCGGCGTCGGCGTCATGCGCATGGCGCCCGCGGCGCCGACCGTCGACGGCGGTCCCCTGTGGTTCGACAACGTGCAGCGCGGTGAACTCGTGCGCGAGGTGCGCGGCAGCGGCACGCTGGTGCCGGTCGACACCGCCTGGATTCCAGCCAGCACCGATGGCCGCGTCGCCCGCATCCTGCTGCGGCCCGGCGCCGAGGTCGAACCCGACGCCGTCATCCTCGAACTCGAGAACCCGGCGCTCGTCCAGGAGGTCGTGGACACCCGCCTGCTGCTCGAAGGCGCCGAAGCGCGCCTGCGCAAGGCCGACGCCGACGCAACCACGGCGCTCCTCACGCAGGAGGCGCAGGTCGCCAAGACCGAAGCCGACTACGAGGACGCCAAGGCCGACGCCGAGGCCGACGCGTCGCTGCTCGGCGATGGACTCGTGTCCGAACTGCAGCACCGCCGCTCCGCGTCGCGCGCCAGGTCGCTGCAGACGCAGGTGGCCGCCGAGCGCAAGCGCCTCGACGTCGGGCAACGGATGCGGCCGCAGCAGATCGCCGAACAGCAGGCCGAGGTCTCCCGCATGCGGGCGCTGCTCGCGCTCAAGCAGGAACAGCTCGGACAACTGCGGGTGCAGGCCGGCATGAAGGGCGTGCTCCAGGCCGTCCCGGTGGAAGTCGGCAGCCAGGTGGCCGCCGGCACCAACGTCGCCCGCGTCGCCGATCCGCGTCAGCTCAAGGCGCAGGTGCGGGTGCCGGAGACGCAGGTCCGCGACGTGCAGATCGGGCAGGTGGCGCGCGTCGACACGCGCAACGGCGTGGCCGAGGGTCGTGTCTCGCGCATCGACCCGGCGGCGATCAGCGGCACGGTCCTCGTGGACATCACGTTCGTCGGCGAACTGCCGCGCGGCGCCAGGCCCGATCTCTCGGTGGACGGCATCATCGAGATCGAGCGGCTCGCCAACGTCCTGTACATGGCGCGGCCGTCAAATGGCCAGGAGGGCGGCACGATTTCAGTGTTCCGGATGGCCGGCGACGGCATGGCCGAACGACGGCAGGTGCGCCTCGGCAAGGGGTCGGTGCGCCACATCCAGATTCTCGACGGCCTGCGCGAAGGCGAGCGGGTCGTGCTCTCGGACATGTCCGCCTGGGATCAGGTGGATCGCCTTCAGATCAGGTAGCAGGGACACACGGCTGCCGCTCCGGGCAACCACGGACGGGGTCACAACCATCAAAGGCACGTTGGCCGTCGGCGACACGCGACCAGACGCACGCACACTCAATTCGGGAGACCTCGCCCCATGACGTATCCGCTCATTCGGCTCGAAGGCATCCGCAAGGTATTCGCGGGTGACGAGATCGAGACCCACGCGCTCGACGGCATCCACCTGAACATCGACTTCGGCGAGTACGTCGCCATCGCCGGCCCGTCGGGCTGCGGCAAGTCGACCATGCTGTCGATCCTCGGGCTGCTCGACACGCCCAGCGAGGGCAAGTACTGGCTGAACAACCGGCCGGTCGAGAGCCTCTCGGTGGCCGAGCGGGCGCGGACGAGGAACCGGGAGATCGGGTTCATCTTCCAGAGTTTCAACCTGATCGGCGACCTCACCGTCTACGAGAACGTCGAACTGCCGCTCACCTACATGGGGATGTCCGGTGCCGAGCGGCGCAAGCGGGTCGACTCGGCCCTCGAACGCGTCGGCATGGGCCACCGCGCGCGGCACCTGCCGGGCCAGCTCTCGGGCGGTCAGCAGCAGCGCGTGGCCGTCGCCCGCGCCGTCGTCACCCAGCCGTCGATCCTGCTCGCCGACGAGCCGACCGGCAACCTCGACTCGCACAACGGCGAGATCGTGATGCAGCTGCTCCGCGACCTCCACAAGGACGGTGCGACGATCTGCATGGTCACCCACGACCCGCGCTATGCGGCGCACGCGACTCGAGCGGTGCACCTGTTCGACGGTCGCATCGTCCAGGAAGACCACGCCGGCACGACGACCGACCCGCAGGCGGTGGTTGGCGCGGTCGTCACCGACCGCTAGACTGCGCGGCGATGTCTCCGGCAGCCGATGCCCGCTCGCGCCCGCTCGTGCTGGTCGCCGACGATCAGGCCGACGTGGTCGAAGCGGTCAGGCTGCTGCTGAAGCTGGAAGGCTACGAGGTCGACGGCGTCGGCTCGCCCGGCGCCGTGCTCGCGGCCGTGGAGCGCGGCCAGCACGACGTGGCGCTCATCGACCTGAACTACGCCCGCGACACGACCTCGGGCACCGAGGGGCTCGACCTGCTCGCGCAGCTGCGGCGCCTCGACGACACCCTGCCCGTCGTCGTGATGACGGCATGGGGCACGGTGGAGATCGCCGTCGAGGCGATGCGGCGCGGCGCCAACGACTTCATCCAGAAGCCGTGGGAGAACGCGCGGCTGCTCGCCGTCCTCCGCACCCAGGTCGAACTGGGCCGCGCGCTGCGCCGGACCCGCCGGCTCGAGGCCGAGAACGCGCTGCTCCGTCCTCAGGGCGACGCTCCACTGGTGGCCCGGGCGGCGGCCATGCAGCCGGTGTTGCACGTGCTGGCGCGGGTCGGCCCGTCGGATGCAGCCGTGTTGATCACCGGCGAGAACGGCACCGGCAAGACCCTGCTCGCCCAGGCCCTCCATAACGGATCGGCGCGCGCGCCGGCGGCATTCGTCTCGGTCAACACCGGCGGCCTGTCGGAAACGCTCGTCGACAGCGAACTGTTCGGCCACGAACGCGGCGCCTTCACCGACGCGCGCACCGAGCGCATCGGCCGCTTCGAGGTCGCCGACGGCGGCACGCTGTTCCTCGACGAGATCGCCAACATGCCGGCGTCGGTCCAGGCGCGGCTGCTGCGCGTCCTGGAGACGCGCGAGTTCGAGCGGCTCGGATCCTCACGCACGCGGCGGGCCGACGTGCGGCTGATCGCCGCCACCAACGCCGACCTGCAGGCCGAGGTCGAGGCCGGCCGCTTCCGCCGCGACCTGCTGTTCCGGCTGAACACCGTCGAAGTGCACATGCCGGCGCTGCGCGAGCGGCGTGAGGACATTCCCGAACTCGCCGGCCTCTTCCTGGCGCGGCACGCGCAGCGCTACCGGAAGAACATCGACGGCTTCCAGCCGGCGGCACTGCAGGCCATGCTCGAGCACAGTTGGCCCGGCAACATCCGCGAACTCGATCACGCGGTCGAACGCGCGGTGCTGATGTCGGACGGCTCCCGGATCGGCGTCGACGCGCTCGCGCTCCGAGTCCCTCGGGATGGCGGCGGCAGCCGCCTCGACGACATGAGCCTCGAAGACGTCGAGGCCTTCCTCGTTCGCAAGGCGCTCGATCGGCACGGTCGCAACGTCACCGCCGCCGCCCACGCCCTCGGCCTGAGCCGCAGCGCCATGTACCGCCGGCTGCAGCGCTACGGACTCTAGCCGCATGCGGCACGACCTGCGACTCGCCACGTGGGCTGCCCTGCTCGTGCTGCCGGCGCTGGCGACGGCCGCGACGTGCGTCTGGGCCCTGCCCTGGCCGGCCGGGGCTCGCGCGCTCGCGTGCGTGCTGCTCGCCGCCTGGTCGCTGTACGCCTTCGTGCGCCTCCGGGCCACCGTCGTCGTGCCGCTGCGCACGACGGCAGGACTGCTGCAGGGGCTGCGTGAGGGCAACTACTCGGCCAGAGCCCGCGGCGAGGGCACCGACGATGGGCTCGGGCAGGTGCTGGGCGAGGTCAACGCGCTGGCCGAATGGCTCCAGCGGCAGCGGCTCACCGAGGTCGAGGCGAGCGCCCTGCTCACCACGGTGATGGCCGAACTCGACGCGGCCGTCCTCGCCTTCGACGGCCGCCACGCCTTGCAGCTCGCCAACCCCGCCGCCGCCCGCCTGTTCGGCCAGCCTGTCGCCGACCTGCTCGGACGCTCGGCGGACGACCTCGGATGCGAGGCACTTCTCGACCCGCTGCCGGCCCGATTGGTCAGCCTCGACTTCCCCAATGCGTCGGGACGCTGGGAAGCCCGCCACTCGTCGTTCCGCCAGGACGGGCTCGCCCACCACCTGGTGGTGCTCAACGACGTGAGCCGGGCGCTGCGCGAGGAGGAACGCGCCGCCTGGCGCCGCCTCATCCGCGTGCTCAGCCACGAACTGAACAACTCGCTCACGCCGATCACCTCGATCGCCAACAGCCTCGCGCGCTACGTCGATCGCGGGCCGGTGGACGAGGCCGTGCGCGCCGACGTACGCAAGGGTCTGGGCGTGATCGAGCAGCGCGCCGAGGGATTGAACCGCTTCCTGCGCGGCTACGCCACGCTCGCCAGGCTGCCGCCACCGAGCCTGCACGACGTGGCGGTCGGCTCGCTCGTGTCGCGTGTCGTCGCCCTCGAATCGGCCGCCGGCATCACGGTGGTCGAGGGGCCGCCCGCGGTCATCCGTGCCGATCCCGACCAGATCGAGCAGCTCCTGATCAATCTCGTACGCAACGCCATGGACGCCGTCAATGCGACCGGCGGCGGCGTCTCGCTCGAATGGGGCTCGACCCCGGCCGACGATGCGGTGGAGATCCGCGTGCTGGACGAAGGCCCGGGCATCGCGCCTGGTGCGGACGTCTTCGTCCCGTTCTTCACGACGAAGAAGGGTGGCACCGGCATCGGCCTGGCGCTCTGCCGCCAGATCGCCGACGCGCACGGCGGCCACGTCGGGCTGGAGAACCGGCGCGACGGCACCGGTGCGGTGGCGAGGGTGCGGTTGCCGAAGGCGGTATGAGATGGCCCTAACCCTTCATCCGGCGCGCCGAGTTGACGTAAGGAGAATGTGACGTATGCGCATGACCGGCAAGTCGTTCCGTCTGTCCACGTTCGTGGCGATCTGTTCACTCGGCGCGGCGATCGGATCGCTCGGCGCGGCAACCGCGCTGCTCGACGTGCTGGTGCTGCACCCCGTGCGCATCGAGGCGCCGGACCGCGTTCTGCACCTGAGCGGTGCCGCCCAACACATCCCCGGCCATCAGGCAGACGAATGGTGGGCGCAAGCTGACGCATTCTCGGCGGTGGCGCTCTACTCCGCCCGCGAGGCGCCGGTTGAAGTCGCCGGAACACGGGGCTACGCTGCGGTGGCGCTGGTGTCCAAGCGCTTCTTCGAGGTGATGCGCCATCGACCTGCAGCCGGTCGACTCCTCGACCGAGCGGATGCTGCTGCCGTGGGCATGCCTGCAGTTGTCGTGAGCCCGTCGTTCGCCAACGCCCACATCGGCAGCGTGCAGCGCGCCATAGGCGCCGAGGTGTCGATCGCCGGCGTGCGGCACGCGATTGTCGGCGTCGTCGACGCGGGAGCCGAGTTTCCCCGTGTGACCGACCTCTGGGTCATCGGCTCCGAGCACCTCGACGACGTGTTGGTCGGCGCAGCCAGCCAGCGACCGAGCTGGAGTGGGATGAGCGGCGGGGCGGTCGGGCGGTTGACCGATGTCGGCACACCGGACGCCGCAGCGTCACAGCTCGCGGGCCTGCTGGCACGACTCACGGCCGAAGTGACGCCGCGCACCAATCTGCATTTCGGCACGCTCGTCCGGGTGCGGCCACTGCGAGAACTGCTCGCGCAGGGCCCCATGACCGCCGTCGTGTCGTTCCTGGGTGCCAGCCTTCTTGGACTCGTGCTGGCGGCGCTCAACTGCGGCTTGCTCGTGATGAACGCTCAAGCGGCCAGGCAGCGCGAGTGGGCGATGCGGCAGGCGCTCGGGGCAACCCCCGCCCAGGTCCGCGCGACGATCGCCAGGCAATCGCTCTCGTGGGCCCTCGTTGCCGCACTCGTCGGCGTCGGCGGCATGTATGGCCTTCTCGGTCTCGTCGACACGCTGGCGGTGACCAGTGGGTACTTCGTGCCACCGACGACGGGCATCAGCGGACTGTACTGGGCGGTCGGATTGCTGTCCATCGTCGCCACCGCGGTGCTGGTGGCGGTACTGCCTGCACTGACCTCGTCGCGCATTCCGCTGGCCCCCGTCCTCAACGACCGTCGCCCGTATGCGCTGCCGACGGCCCCGAGTTGGATCGTCAGAGGCATTGTCGTCAGCGTGCAGGCCTGCGCCGGATTCGTGATGCTCGTCGGTGCGGTATTCGCGAGCCGGGATCTCGTGCAGGCACTGGCATTCGAGTCAGGTCAGCAGCCGCTTCCCAATGCCCAGGTGCTTGCCCTGCGGCAGAACCCGTCGACGGGGGGCGAGAGCACCGGCAACTGGGAGGCCGTCTGGTCGGCAGCGTCGACCGTCCCGGGCATCGAGACGCTGGCGATGATCAGCGAGGTGCCAGCCCGCTCCAACGGCAGTGGCGTCTTCATGGAGCTCGAGGACCGGCGCGCGTTCGTGGCACGCCGGTTCGTCAGGGGCCCGTTCGACCGCGTGCTCGGCATCTCGCGCGTCGCGGGGGCGATGGGCGATCAGCCCGGTGGGCTGGGCCTTTCGCGAAGCGCCAGCGTGGCGTTGACTGGCGGCGCAGCCGTATCGTCAGCGGTCCGCTTCGATGGTTTCCCGGAACCGTGGCGAGTCGACGCCGTGCTCGAGGACCTGCGGTTCCAGGATGTCGAGAAGCCCGAGGAACTTGCGGTGTATCTGAGCACGACTCAGGCATCCGCGTTGAAGGTTCGCCTCCCGTCGATGCAGCTCCTCTTCTCCTGCGTAGGTCGGTGTGACGCCGATGTCGTCCGCCGTCTTGGGGAGGCGGTCGCACCGCACGCCGACGTGGTGGCGCCGGCTGTCGCCCTCACCAGTCTCTACGAAGCCGCTGCGCGGCCGACTCGACTTCGGGCGCTCGTCGCCAATGTCTACGCTGCGATGGCGCTCCTGATCGTCGTCGCTGGCGTGTACACGCTGTCGGGCGCGGTGGTCCTTGGCAGTGCGTTCGAGTCCGGCATGCGGCTGGCGCTCGGGGCGCAGCGGGCGGCGGTCGTCGCGCGGCTGGTGACGCGCGTCTGCACCCCGGCGTCGCTCGGCATCGCAGCCGGCGCCGTGCTCACCATCGCCCTCGGTGCACGCGCGCTGACGACGCCGGCAACCCGGCCGACCGGCACTGATCTGAGCGGCGCGGCGATGCTGCTGCTCGCCACGTCGGTGATCGCGGCGCTCGTCCCGGCTCTGTTCCTGGTACGCCAGCCTCTGATCGCCCTGCTGCGTCGCAACGGCTGACGACCGAGGAACTTCGATGTCCAGTGATCGACACCGCGTGCTGTGGCTGTTGCTGGCGGCAACGATGCTGGCCACGGCCATCGGATATCAGGTGATGACTGCGCCGGAGATCGACGCAGGACCCAAGCCACCATGCATGCACGAGGGCAAGAAGTCGTCGCAGGGCGCCATGCTCCGACTGCCAAGCGGCTGGGTTCGCTGCGACCGGGGACGATGGGTGCCGAGTTCCTAGCCCAACGCGTGACCCACCTTCGCCTCACGACTTCGGTGCGCCAGGCAGCCGGCCCGACCTTGCTGAACACGCAATGCGGGAATGCGGGAATGCCGAGACCTGGCATCGACATTTCCGCATGTGGCATCTCCGCATTTGTGCCGAGCTGACCGGCGTCGGCCGGTCAGCTACAGATACGCCGCGCCGATCATCACCTTGCGCACGCGCATCCACGGCGCGCCGTGCGAGATGTGGTTGATCTGCACCGGCTGCCCCTTGGCGTCGCCGGTCGTGCCGTGCATCTCCCACGAGGCCTTGTTGGTGACCGCGTCGAGGTTGCCGTAGAAATCCGTCGTGATCGCGTTGTAGGTGACGTCGGCGACCATCCGCACCTTCTTGCCGTTCCTGATCTCCCAGAACGCGTTCCCGCCGAACTGGCCGTTGTAGCGCTGCTGATCGATCGAGTAGCTGCCGCGGCCGTCGATGAGGATGCCGTCCTTCGTGTCGGCGATCAGCTCCTCGGCGCTCGGTGCCCTGTCGTCGCCAGGCTCGACGTGGATGTTCGACATGCGGAGGAACGGATAGTTGCGCCACGACGTCGCGAACGTGCAGCCGCGGCTCTCCTTCTCGCCCATGAAGTGCGCGGTCTCGCGATTGGTCTGCAGTCCGACCAGCCGTCCTTCCCGGACGATCGGCCACGACTGCGTCTTCACGCCGTCGTCGTCGTAGCCCATCGTGCAGAGGCCGCCCGGCATCGTCCGGTCGGCGGTCACGTTGAAGATCGGGCTGCCGTACTTCAACCTGCCGACGTCCTCGAGCTTGATGAAGCTGGTGCCGGCGTAGTTGGCCTCGTAGCCGAGGATGCGATCGAGCTCGGTCGGGTGGCCGATGATCTCGTGAATCGTCAGCATCGAGTGCGACGGCGTCATCACGATGTCTCTCAGCCCGGCCGAGACCGGCGGTGCCATCGCGTGCTCGACCGCCTCGGCGGCGATGCGGTCGGCATTCTCCATCATGCCGCCGCCGGTCACCACCTCGTAGCCGCCGGTGCGCGCCTCCACCGTGAACGTGCGCGGCTTCACCTTGCCGTTGGCGCGCGCGATCGCTGTGAAGCTCGGCGCCACCCGCCACGCTTCCTGCTCGATGTAGGAGCCCTCGCTCGAGGCGAAGTACTTCCACTCGTAGTCCTGCGAAATCACCGACTGCGCCCGGATCACGCCCTTGGTCCTGGCCAGCCGTTCGTTGATGCCGAGCAGGAACGCCACCTTGTCGTCGAGCGACACCGTGAACGGATCCACCGTGATCGGCGTGGCCCAGTACGTCTGGTAGCCCTGCGTCGGCGTCAGCTCGACGTCGAAGCGCTTGGCGATGGCGCTGGCCCTGGCCACCTCCACGGCCTGGCGGGCGATCGTGCGCACGTCGGCCTCGGTCACCGACGGGCTGCTGGCGAAGCCCCAGACGCCGCTGTGCAGCACACGCACGCCGAAGCCGGCGCTCTCGTTGCGGCCGCCGCCGCCGCCAAAGCCGCCACCACCACCGCCGCCGCCCCCGACGATCCGATCACGAACGCTGACCGAATCGTTGATGTTGCGGGTGAAGCGGACGTCGCAGTACGTCGCGCCGAGGCGCTTGGCCTCGCTCAGCGCGATGTCGGCCAGCCCCTTGAACTTCGACTCCAGGACGCGGCCCTTCGGCGACTGCGCGATGAGCGACCCGACCAGGTCGCTCGACGCGAGTGCCACGCTGGTCGCGCCGACCGTCTTCAGGAAATGACGTCGATTGGTGCTCATGGCTGCCTCAGACGGCCGGCGACACGGACGTCATCGTGAAGTCCTCGATGCGCATCGGCGGAATCATCGCCGTGCCCGGCTGGTCGTACGCCTCACCGGTGTGCATCGGCTCGGCCGGCCCGAGCGCACTGATGTTGTTCAGGCCGACGACCGGCGTCTCGTTCCAGCGGAAGTTCTGGACCGGCGCGGTGATCTCGCCGTTCTCGATCAGGAACAGCCCGTCGCGCGTCATCCCGGTGTACAGGATCGACATCGCCTCGACCGGCCGCATGTACCAGAAGAACGAGACGAGCAGGCCGCGCTTCGTCGTCTTGATCATCTCCTCGACCGAGGTCGTGCCGCCGTCCATCACGAGGCTGAGGCCGGGCTGCGTGGCGGTCGGCGTCCTGCCGGTCTTCTGGGCCCAGAACCGGTTGTAGTACAGGTTCTTGACCACGCCCTTCTCGATCCACGTCACGTCCTGCGCCGCCAGGCCGTCCTCGCCGATCGGCGACTGCCGCAGCGTCGGGTGATTCATCACGCTCTTGAGCGTGACGTTGTCGCCGAACAGCTTCTGGCCGATCTTCGTCTGGCCGCGCTCGGCCCCCGACATGAAGCTGCGGCCCTCTTCGGCCGCCCGCGCATCCATGGCCGACAACAACAGCGACAGGAAGCGCGCCGCGGGGCGCGACTCGAGGACGACCGTGTAGTCACCGGGTTCGATGGCGCGCGGCTTCTGCGACTTCAATGCCTTGTCCGAGGCGCGCTCGGTGATGCCCACCGGGTCGATCAGGCCGACGTCCTTCAGCCCGGTCTGTCCGGCCCAGCCCGAGCCGGTGCCGTCGGGCGTGCGGCAGGTCAGGATGAAGCTCGCCTCGGCGTAGCGGAAGTACGAGAACAGCCCCTCGCTGTTGGCCGTCGCCGTCGTCCAGTGCAGCTTCGGAATGTACCCGGCGCCGACGACGCCCTTCTTCTCGCAGATGTCGAGGCTCTTCTTGACCATCGCGGCGCGTTCGGCCGGTCCGAAGCCGACGGTCCGGTCGATGACCGCGTCGACCGGCTGGTAGTTCTGCGGCGGCTTCACCAGCGGCATCGACTCCGGGTTGTCCGGCTTGCGCTTCGCCAGCGCCTGCGCCTCCTCGATCGCCGTCTTCAGCGATGCATCGTCGAACTGGTGGGTCACCGTGCTGGCGCTCTTCTGGCCGTAGGACACGGTGATCTGCACCTGCTGGTCGTGCTCGATCAGGTTGGCGGTGATGCTGGAGTTGGCGTAGCGCGTCGCCGATCGCTCGCCGCCCTGGAAGTCGACCTCGACCCCGTCGGCCTTGGCCATGTTCAGGATCTTGTCGGTGATCGCCTTGACGTGTTCGCGTGAATAGCTCATCGGATCCTCGGAATGCGTGTTGGTAGGGGCCGCTCCCCGAGCGGCCCTGACAGGCGCGTTCGGGGAACGCGCCCTACCTACGAGAACGCGGCGCCGACCATCACCTTGCGAATCAGGCAGGGCGACGACCCGTGCGACGGGTAGTTGGACTGCACCGGCTGCCCCTTCGCGTCGCCGTCCATGCCGTGGTGCTCCCAGCTCTCCTGCGGCCCGACGGCGTCGAGGTTCGCCCAGAAGTCGGTGGTGATCGCGTTGTAGGTGAAGTCGGTGACCATGCGCGTCACCTTGCCGTTCTTGATCTCCCAGAACGCGTTGCCGCCGAACTGGCCGTTGTACCGCTGCTGGTCGATGCTGAAGCTGCCGGCGCCGTCGACCAGCACGCCGTCCTTGACGTCGGCGATCATCTGGTCGAGCGTCGGCGAGCCGGGTTTGCCGGCCTGCATCTGGATGTTGGGCATCCGCAGGAACGGATAGTTGCGCCAGTGGTTGGCGAACGTGCAGCCGCGGCTCTCGGTTTCGCCCATGTAGTGCGCCGTCTCGCGGTTGGTCTGCAGTCCGACAAGCATCCCCTCCTGGATGATCGGCCACCGCTGCGACTTGACGCCGTCGTCGTCGAAACCGACGGTGCCGCAGGCGCCGACGTGGGTGCGGTCGGCGTAGACGTTGAGCAGCGGGCTGCCGTACTTCAGTCGCCTGAGATCAGCCAGCTTCACGAAGCTGGTGCCGGCGTAGTTCGCCTCGTAGCCGACGATGCGATCGAGCTCGGTCGGGTGGGCGATGATCTCGTGGATGGTGAGGGCCAGGTGCGACGGCTTGAGGACCAGATCCTTGAGCCCCGCCTGCACCGGCGCGGCCATGCTGTGCTCGACCGCCTCTGCCGCCACCCGCTCGGCGTTGCCCTTCAGGTCCGCCTTCGTCAGGAACTCGTAACCTGCCGTCGACGCGCCTGGCGTGTACACGCGGGTCTTGACCTGGCCCTTCGCCCTCGCGGTCGCCGAGCAGCCGCACGACGAGTAGTACAGGCTCTGCTCGATGAACGACCCCTCGGACGTCACGAGGAACTTCCAGTCGTGCGAGAAGCTCACCTGCGCAGTGGCAAACAGCACCTGCGTGTTCTTCTGCATCGCGGCACTGGCTTCGGTCAGCAGCGCCAGCTTCTCCTCGAGCGGCACCTCGAACGGGTCGCGCTCGTGCGGCGTCTCGTAGAACTCGTCGTAGGCAGGCACCGGCGCCAGCTCGACGTCGAAGCGCTTGGCCATCGCGCTCGCCTTGGCGATGTCGGTCGCCTGCTGCACCACGCGCCGGATCTCGCCGGCCGTGACCAGCGGACTGCTGGCGAATCCCCAGACGCCCGAGTGGACGACGCGCACGCCGAAACCGAAGGTGTCGGAGATGCCGCCACCGGGCGCCGCGCCGAAGCCGCCATAGCTGAAGCCGCCCGCACTCGTCAGCTGACCGTTACGGATGTTGAGCGCTTGCGAGCGCTTCCGGCCGAAGCGGACGTCGGCGTACGTGCAGCCGAGGCCCCTGGCCTGGGTGATCGCGTCGGTGCCCCAGGCGCGCCAGTTCCCCGGACGACGACGGTTGGCGCCCTGGGCGCGGGCGACGTCGAACCAGTGATCGGAGAACCCGAGCACGGCACCCGCGGCGCCGGCAGCCTTGAGGAAGTGTCTTCGGTCGTGCGCCATGGTCACCCGTTCCTCGCCACGCCTACGGCAGCCGTCGGGCGCGCCGCAGGATCCATTCGCTTCCCAGCAGAACCAGCACCACCGCGGCGAACCACCACTGGCGCGTCGGGAACCACCGCTCCCCCGGCGGCGAACTCGCCCGATCCCGCCACCGCTGCAGCGCCTGCCCGAGCACCGCTTCCTCGACGGCCTCGGCCCCACGCATCCGCTGCACCCGGTCGACGTCGATCCATGTGGCCGCCGTGCGCGCGGGGGTAAGGTCTACCACGACGGACGCGTCGGAGACCACCGACCCGTCAGTCGCAGCCACCCGCACCGTCGCGGCGCGTCCTGGTGGCAGCGGCACCGCACCTCGCCATCGACCCCGGCCTGCCGGCCACAGCGGCAGTTGCCGCGGCCCCGTCGCGTCGCTGTCGACCGTGGCGCCGAGCGAGCCTTCCGGCACGCGCGCGACGTCCGGCCGCTGCACGACGTCGGCATGCAGCACGCGGCGGCTGCCCTCGCCCGCCACCCACGACGTCACGGTGACCGGCGCCGGCACGTCTGCCGCCAGGCGCTGGACGAGCGCCTGCCAACCGGCTGCCCACGCCACGCCCTCTTCGGCGCGCCAGCGCCAGGCGTCGAGGGCGGTGATGGCGACCACGCGTCCGGCGCCGACGCCACGACCGACGATGACTGGAGACTTGGAATCCGAATACGCCAGGGGCCGCGCCTGCGTTGACAACATCGGCGGCAGCCATTCGCGGGTCTTCCACACGTGTCCACCGACATCCACCGCGCGCAGCTTCGGAACCGCAACGAGCGCCCCGAACCGCTCCGGCCAGAGCCGCCGCCAGGGCCCGGCGCCCGGAGCGTCGTCGAAGACGAGCACGGCGACCTTGCCGCCGTCGCGGATCGCCCGCTCCACGCGGGTGACGTCGCCGGACGTCAGCGCGTCCACGCCGCCGATGATCAAGACGCGCGCTTCGTCCGTGTCTGCCTCGCCGGTCCGCACCGTGAGCCCGGGCGCGGTCCTCACCTCGCTGGACAGGCGCACGCCCGGCAGCGGAGCCAGGGCCAGGCGCGCGAAGCGGGCCCCCCATGACGGACGTGCCTCGATCACCGACACAACAAGGGGCGCCTGGCGCAGGTCGACGATGAGATCGGCGACTGCGTCGCGCACCGCGGCGGCCGCATCGAGATGGGCGCGGATGCGCAGCGTACGGCGGCCCTGGCCCGTCGCCAGCCACGGCGCCATCACGCGGACCGCGCCGCCCGCCGTCACGGGCCGTTCGACGCGCGCCTCCTCGCGGCCGCTCTCGCCATCGGCGATCGTCACGAGGAGGCGCCCGCCGCTCGCTGGCACGCCGTCGACGGCCACAGCGACGTCGCTCCGGGTGCCGGCCACGGCGACGGGCGGAGCGCTCACGTAAGAGATCGCCAGCGCATCGCCGGAGGGACGCACCGCCAGCGCCGCCGTCGCCTGGTGGAGATGGGCGGTCACCGGCCCGGCGTCGCCCACGACCACGCGCAGGTCCGCGGCCTCGCGGCGCGCATCGTCCAGCACGTCGGCCCAGGCCGCGGCGTCGTCTCCGACGCGGGCGCGCACGCGATCGGCTGCGGCGCGGCTCGAAGCGTCGCCCGCCAGGACGGCAATGCCGACACGTCCGGGGCGGGCGCAGCCGGGATCGCCAATCGCGGCGACTAGGCCGGCGATTGCGGCGGCGCGCAGGATGGCCAGCGCGTTCACGGTCGCCGCTCCCCGCCGGACCGCCGTGCCTCGCCGGTCAGAGCCGCTTCGCCAACCCCGGCTGGCAGCGGGACCGGCGTCCACCGCACCGCCTGCGCGACGAGCCGTGCCCGCAGGGCCCGCGCCACCTCACCTGCCGCGTCGGCGCCGCCGCTCGCAAGGCGCTGCGCCAGTGCGACCCACTCCGGATCTCCGCGGTCGAGCGCCACGAGGCCCGGCACGATGGCGGCGCGGCCGGCGGCATCGCCGGCATCGAGTGTCTCGAGGCGCTCGAGCACAGCCAGGCCCGCCGCGTGGGTCGAGTCGGGCAGCGGCGTCTGCGTCCACCGCGCCGACCCCGCCTCGGCGCGGTCGCCCCGGAGCCGCCGGGCCGGATCGATCTGGACCGGGGTCGGCAGCGTCCGCATGACGTATCGCGACTTGCCGAACGCCGCCTGCACCGCCGCGAGCGCCCGGTACTCGTAAGGAAGCGCTTCCCTCAGATCGGCGGCGGTGAGCCGCGCCTCGGCCTGGGCCATCTGCCGCACGGCCTCGGTCAGGTCGCCCTGGCCGCGGTTGTCGAGTCGCCCTGCCTCGACCTCGTGCGAATGCTCCGCCTCGGCGACCTCGTCCTCGACCTCGCCGCCCAGCATGAACACGAACTCGGCCCGGACGCGCCGCTGCGCCATCGCCAGTGCCTGCGCCTCGGCGAGGTACTCGGCCGCACTCAGGCGGGGCCGCCGTTCGAGCAATCGCTCGGTGAGCTGGATGACCATCCGCTGGCTCAGGGCGAACTTCTCGTCCGGCTCGGGCAGGCTGAACTCGCCGCCGGTGCGGGCGCCAGGCCTGGTGATCTCGATCAGGTAACGCTCGGACTCGGCGGCGCCCTCTGGGCCGGGCCGCGCGTCGTGCGCGACCGCGTGGTAGACGACCGAATCGCCCGGCGCGAGACCGAGCGACGCCAGGTCGATCGTGTGCGCCGCTGTCCACACGAGCGACGAGTCCCGGGCGATCGCCACCGGCCACTCACCGTCGACGAACGTGAAGCTCTCACCGCTGCCCGACACCTTCGTGAACCGCAGGCGCAGGTCG
>CBIHOS010000002.1:0-89370 GCA_966211945.1 uncultured bacterium | reverse complement strand
GAGATCCACTGGCCGACGCGCGACTCCCACACGCGCCAGCGCTCCTGGTCGTGCCAGGCCTCCATGCCGTGCGGGGCGCCGTCGAGTTCGACCGTCTCGACCCTGGCGCCGGCGGCACGCAGCGCCGCGTCGTAGGCACGCTGCTGCGCGACGAGCCTGTCGGCCGTGCCGGCGATCAGCAACAGCGGCGGCAGCGACCTCGACGCCCGTCGGACCGGCGAGTGGTCGCGCAGCACGCGCCTGCCCTTGTCGTCGATGGCCGTCAGCCTGAACAGGCGGCGCGCCAGCGACCGCGGATTGGCCGGGTCGCCTGCCATCGCTTCGAGGTCGTACACGCCATAGAACGACACCACGCCAGCCAGCGCGGGTTCCTCGCGCGCCACATGTGTCACGAGCTGGCCGCTGGCCGACTCGCCAACCAGCACGAGCTTCGCAGGGTCGAGGCGGAGCTCCGAGGCGTGGCCGCGGATCCACGCGAGCGCCGTGCGGACGTCCACCGCCTGTTCGGCGTTGGTGACGGCTGGCGTCAGGCGGTAGTCGATCGAGATCCACGCCAGTCCGCGTGAGGCGGCCAGGCCGAGCATCGGCGCGATGTAGGTGACGCGGTCGCCTGCTTCCCACCCGCCGCCGTGGACCAGGACGACTGCGGCGTGCGGCCCGGGGCCGTCCGGGATCCAGGCGTCCAGCGCCAGGCCGTGCGCCTGATCGAAGACGACACGCTTGCGAAGACCCGTGCGACCGGGGCGGGGCCGCGCCGCGGCGGCGACGCTGCCGACGTGCGCGCCCAGTTCGCGCAGCACGCCCGCCTTGTATTCCCACTGCGACGGCCACCAGTTCTCGACGCGATGGCTGCCGCCGGGCACGTCGATGACGCGGCACGCTGCCCGCGCCCGCCGGCACAGCGCCTGCGCCTCGGCCGTCGGCACCTCGCCGTCGGCACTGCCGTGCACCAGGAAGGTCGGCACGGCCGGCGCCGGCGCGTCGGCGAGTCGCCCGCCGGCGATCACCACCGCGGCGGGCGCGGCAGGCGCCGCTGCCGATCGGCCGAGCCGGAGTTCGAGCAGCCGGGCGGCGACCGTGAGCGCGACCGGCGCCGCCGTGTCCTCGGCCACCACCACCGTCCGGTACTGGTCCACGTGCAGCTTCGCCGCATGGCACATCGTCAGGAACCGTAAGGCTGCGATGACGTCTTCGGCGGCGGCGTCGCGGCTGCCGGCGCGATAGTCGGCGGTGGCGACGACGTAGCCGGCGTCGCCAAAGGCCTCGACGAGCTGCCCGACGTAGGAGCTGCGCTGTCCGACGGTGCCGGCGCCGCCGCGAAGCACCAGCGCGAGCGGCCGGGTCGCGGCATCGGCGTGCTTGTAGACGTCGACCGCAAGCGGCGCCGACCGCGATCCGCCGACCCGCACGTTCATCAGCGCCCCCGGCAGCAGCGCGGCGCCCTGTGTGCCGCTGCCCACCAGCGGCGGGCAGTCGCGCGACTGCGCGGCCGCGGGGACCGCAATCGCGAGGGACGCGACGATCGAGACGACGAGGACGAACGTCATGAGGGCTCCTGGCGCTGCCGGGCCGAACGCGCCGGCGCGTCCATGCCTAGCGGTAGATCAGGTACTTGGCGCGCAGGTTGTACCAGTTGACCTCGTCGCTCGCCCACTGCGCCGCGAGGCGCGCCGGATCCTCGCCGGTCAGCGCCCGCGACAGCTGGTCGGACGATCCGTACAGCGTCGCCGTGCGCTTGAGATCGAGCCTGCCGGGAAACAGGCGCGCGAGGGCGCTCACCAGCTCGAGACCGACCCGCACCGGCCGCAGCGCGTTGCGATCGGTGACGATGAAGTAGACGCCCTGGCACGGCTCGTCCTTGTAGACGCTCGACGTCGGCGTGAACAGGACCGGATAGAACCGGATGCCCGGCAGGTTGCGCGCGTTCAGCGCCTCGGCGAGGGCCACGCCATCGATCCACGGCGCGCCGATGCGCTCGAACGGTGCGTCGGTGCCGCGCCCGACCGACAGGTTCGCGTACTCCACCGCGCCGATGCCCGGATACATCGTCGCCTGCGTGAGGCTGCGCATGTTGGGCGACGGATTGACCCACATGAGCGCCGTCTCGTCCCACCAGGCCTCGCGCGACCAGCCCTTCATCTCGACGATCGTCAGCTTGGCGCCAATCTTCCGCTCCTCGTTGAACAGCTTCGCGAGTTCGCCGAGGGTCATCCCGTGCCGGATCGGCATCGACGGGAAATACGCGACGAAGCTCGTGGGCGCACCGGCCGGTAGCGGATCCGGTTTGGGCCCCTCGATCAGCCAGCCGTTGATCGGATTCGGACGATCGAGCACCACGACCTCGATGCCGCGCGGCGCCGCCTCCTCGAGCAGCAGTCCGAGCGACGACATGTACGTGTAGAAGCGGCTGCCGATGTCCTGCAGGTCCACCACCATCGTGTCGATGCCCTGCAGCATTTCGGCGGTCGGCCGGCGGGTCTTGCCGTACAGCGAGTGAATCGTCAGGCCGGTCTTCTCGTCGACCGACGAAGGGATCTCCTCGTCCAGGATGCCGCGAATGCCGTGCTCGGGGCTGAAGAGCGCCACGAGCGTGAGGTTCTTCGCAGCGTGGAAAGCGTCGATCGTCGACTGGCCGCCGCGCGTGCGCCCGGTGTGGTTGGTCAGCAAGCCGACTTTCCGGCCCGCCAGCCGGGCGAACCCCTCGGCCTGCAGGACGTCGATGCCCGTCATCGTGCGCGCGGCCGGGCGGGTCGGCACCGCACCCGAGGCCGGCACGTTCGAGAAACCGTGCGTGTCGACGACCGCCGCGGGCGCGACGCGGACCGCGCCGGCGACGATGTTGGCGACCCGGGCGCGGAGCGGCGTGACGTCGCCCTTGCCGTCGGGATGGACGCGGTTCGAGAGGAAGACGACGAAGGTCCGGGTGGCGGGATCGACCCAGAGCGACGTGCCGGTGAAGCCGGTGTGGCCGAACGAGCGCTGCGGGAACAGGTCGCCCTTGTTGGCCGAGAACGAGGAGTTGATGTCCCAGCCCAGGCCGCGCACGTTGCGCTCGCCAGGTGGTGTCGACGGGGCCGTCATCCGCGCCACCGTGAGCGGCGAGAGGATGCGCACGCCATCGAGCTGACCGCCGTTCAGGAGCATGCGGGCGAACCGCGACAGGTCGGCCGCCGTCGTGAACAGGCCGGCGTGGCCGGCCACGTTGGCCATCCGGCGCGCCGTCGGGTCGTGGACCACGCCGCGCAGCCACGTGCCCTCCACCTGCCCGCACGGGAAGGAGTACGCGGTGCACTTCTCGGTCGGCGCGATTCGCGGCCGCAGGCTGGCCGGCGGCTTGAACATCGTGTCGGTCATGCGCAGCGGCAGGAACACGTGCTTGCGCGTGAAGACGTCGAGGGGCTCGCCGCTGACCACCTTCACGAGGTGGCCGAGCAGGAAGAAATTGATGTCCGAATAGATCACGCGTTCGTCGAGCCGGGCGATTGGCACTTCGTCGAACGCCTTGCTGATCGCCACGTCGTAACAGCACCACTCCGGATTGAACTCGAGATCGGGGCGCAGTCCCGACGTGTGGGTGAGCAGGTGCCGGATGGTGATGTCGCGCTTGCCGTACTTCTCGAAGCCGGGCAGGTGCGTCGCGAGGCGATCGGTGAGCCGCAGCTTGCCCTGCTCGACGAGCATCATGATGGCGGTGGTCGTGGCGACCACCTTCGTGAGCGAGGCCGCATCGAAGATCGTGTCGGCGGTCATGGGCTCGGGCATCGGCAGGATGGCCCGCTGGCCAACCGACACCTGCAGCGCGACGCCTCTCTCGCTGCCCACCGCGACCACCGCGCCGGGCAACTCCTTGCGGGCGATTGCCTCTTCCACGACCGTCTCGATGGCCGCCAGCCGGGTGGGGTCGAAGCGGGCCGCGGCAGCAGGCGCACGGCGCCGGGCCGGCGCCGTCTGCGCCAGGCTCTGGGCCGCGGGTGTCAGCAGGGTGACGACGAGGAGTCCGGAGATCAGCGACGATCGCGACATGGCTGCGGATTATCGCGGATAATCGCCCCACCGTGGCCATCACTCTCCGGCGCGCCGCCGTCATCGGCGCGGGAACGATGGGCGCCCAGATCGCCGCCCACCTGGCCAACGCCGGCGTCGCGGTCGATCTGATGGATGTCGACGACGCTGCCGCGGCCGCCGGCTGGAAGCGCGCCCGGGCGCTGAAACCCGACCCGTTGTTCACGCCGGCGCACGCCGCCCGCGTTCGCACCGGCGCCATCGACGACGACGCGCTCGGCGCAGCCGACTGGATCATCGAGGCGATCGTCGAACGGCCCGAGCCCAAGCGCGCCCTGTTCGAACGCATCGATCGCCTGCGCGGCGCCTCGACGATCGTCAGCTCCAACACGTCGGGCCTGCCGCTGGCCAGCCTCGCCGACGGCCGATCGGACGCGTTCGCGAGGCACTTCGCCGGCACGCACTTCTTCAATCCGCCGCGCTACATGCCCCTCGTCGAGGTCGTTCCGGTGGCGGCGACGAGCGACGACACGCGTGCCCGCCTGCGCCACTGGCTGGACCAGCGCCTCGGGCGCAGCGTGGTCGTCGCCAGGGACAGCCCGAACTTCATCGCCAATCACATCGGGCTGTACGGGCTGTTCAAGGTGCTGGGCGCCTGGGAACAGGGCACGTTCGACATCGACACGATCGATGCGCTGACCGGGCCGCTCGTCGGCCGGCCGAAGAGCGCGACGTTCCGGACGCTCGACATCACCGGCCTCGACGTGGCGGCGCACGTCGCGCGCAACTTCGTCGAGCGCAGCGAGGACCCGGAGCTGCATGCACTCTTCGCGCTGGGTCCGCGCGTGTCGACGCTGCTCGAACGCGGCTGGGTCGGCGAGAAGGCGGGTCAGGGCTTCTTCAAGCGCGTCAAGGGTGCCGACGGCGCGTCCGACATCCTCGTCCTCGACCCCGACTCGTTCGACTACGTACGACGGCCGCCGCTGGCGCGGCCGTTTCTCGATGCCCTGCGCGAGCAGCGCGGCGGACTTCCGGGTCGGCTGAGGGCGCTGATGCTCGGCGACGGTCCGGAAGCCGGCTTCACCCGGGCGACGCTCGGCGAGACGCTGCTCCATGCGGCCCGCGTCTGGCCGTCGCTGGCCCACGACATCGACGATGTGGACCGCGCGATGCGCTGGGGATTCGGCTGGGAGCTGGGTCCGTTCGAGATCATCGACGCGATCGGCATCGCGAAACTGCTCGAGGCGCTCGACGCTGGCGATCACGCGCCGCCGCTGCTGGCCGAGGCACTCGCCGACGGTCGCGACACGGTGCGGCCGGCTGGCGCGTTCACAGCCGACCCGGCCGACCTCCTGATCCTTGCAGGCGCGCGGGACCGCAAGGCGGTGGTCACGGGCAACGCGGCCGCATCGGTGCTCGACACCGGCGACGGGATCTTCGCCGTCGAGCTGCACTCGAAGATGAACGCGATCGGCGGCGACACGCTGGCGATGCTGCAGGCCGGCATCGCGCGGGCCGAGCAGGACGGCCGCGGTCTCATCGTCGCGACCCAGGGGCAGGCGTTCTCGGCCGGCGCCAACCTGATGCTGCTCCTGATGGAGGCACAGGACGGCGAATGGGACGCCCTCGACGCGATGGTGCGGGCCTTCCAGCAGACGGTACTCTCGCTGCGCGACGCGCAGGTGCCGGTGGTGCTGGCGGTCAACGGCCTGACGCTCGGGGGCGCCTGCGAGATGTCGCTGCACGCGAGCGGCGTGCAGGCGGCGGCCGAAACGTACATGGGCCTGGTCGAAGTCGGGGTCGGACTGATCCCCGCCGGCTGCGGCACCAAGGAGATGCTGCGCCGCGCGCTGCAGCGCCGTCCGACGCCGCAGGCCGATGCGCTGCCGTTCGTGCAGCAGGCGTTCGAGACGATCGGCTTCGGTACGGTCTCGACGAGTGCGCCGCACGCGCGAGACCTCGGCTTCCTGCGCGACGGCGACGGCGTCACGATGTCGCGCGCCCGTCTGCATGCCGACGCCCGGTCGATGGTCCTGGCACGCGCCGCGACGCACGTGCCAGGTCATCCGCCGGCCTCGATCCCTGTCGGCGGCGCCAACCTGCTCGCGGCCCTGCGGCTGGGTGTGCACCTCGCCCATCGCGCCGGCCGCATCGGCGACCACGACGCGGTGATTGGCGGCAAGCTCGCGTGGGTGCTGGCCGGCGGCGATCTGCCGCACGCCGCCGACGTCTCCGAGAGCCACCTGCTCGACCTCGAGCGCGACGCGTTTCTCAGCCTGTGCGGCGAGCCGAAGACGCAGGCACGCATCGCCCACACGCTGAAGACCGGCAAGACGCTGAGGAACTGACCGGTGCTCGTCACGGGTCACGGCCCAACCGTGCTGCTCGTTCCCGGCATTCAGGGCCGGTGGGAATGGGCCGCGCCGGCGGTGCGGTCGCTGTCGACCCGGCTGCAGGTCGTTGCCTACTCGCTCAGCGGCGAGCGCGGCGCGGTGCCGCCGCTCGCGCCGCGCACGTTCGACGATCTCGTGCGGCAGGCGCTCAACGCGCTCAATCGTGTCACGACCGGCCCCGTCGTCGTCTGCGGCGTGTCCTACGGCGCGCTGATCGCGCTGCGGCTCGCCGCACGCCATCCCGATCGCGTGCGCGGACTGGTGCTCGCCTCGCCGCTCAATGCCGACTTCACACCGGACGCGCGGATGCGGCGATGGGCGGCGCACCCGCGGCTCATGGCGCCGGCGTTCCTCGCGGGCACGCCGGGACGGATCGTGCCGGAGTTGCGGGCCGCCCACGGGGCACGATGGGTCGGGCCGGCGCTGGCGCTGCTGGCGCGCGTCGTGCGCGCGCCGCATTCGCCCGATCGCATGGCCGCCCGCCTGCGGCTGCTCGAGGGCGAGGACTTCGTGGCCGACTGCCGTCACGTGCGCCAGCCGACGCTGCTCGTGCCGGGTGAGCGGGGACTCGATCGGATCGTGTCGGCGGAGGCCAGCTGCCGCATGCTCGAATGGCTGCCGCACGTGCGGCACGTCACGCTGGCCCGCACCGGCCACTGGGGCCTGGTCACCCGCCGCGACGCGTTCGCGCACGAGGTGACGCACTTCGTGGAGGCACTTTCATGATCGACGCCGTCATCGTCTCGGCCGTGCGGACGCCGGTGGGCAAGGCGCCGCAGGGCCAGCTCCGTTTCACGCGGCCCGACGACCTGGCCGCCACCGCGCTGCAGGCCGCGCTGGCTCGCGTGCCCGGGCTCGATCCGGCCCTCGTGGACGACGTCGTGATCGGCTGCGCGATGCCCGAGGCCGAGCAGGGCCTCAACGTCGCGCGCATCGCGAGCCTGCGCGCCGGCATCCCGCACACGGCCGCCGCGGTCACGGTCAACCGCTTCTGCGCGTCGGGGCTCGAAGCGATCGCCAACGCCGCCGATCGCATCAGGAGCGGCGGGGCCGAGGTCGTCCTCGCCGGCGGCACCGAGTCGATGAGCCTCGTCCCGATGGGTGGCCACAAGGTGGCGCCCAATCCCAGTCTGGTCGCCTCGTATCCGGACGTCTACCTCACGACGGGCCTGGTCGCCGAGAACCATGCCGGTGACTACGGCCTGTCACGCGAGGTGCAGGACGCCTACGCCTTCGAGAGCCATCGTCGGGCGGTAGCGGCGCAGGATGCCGGGCGGTTCGCCGACGAGATGGCGCCGGTGACGACGATGCGCGTTGCCGCGTCGGGCAGCGGTGCGCTTGCGGCCGAATCGATCACGCTCGCCAGCGACGAAGGGCCGCGCCGCGACACGTCGATCGCGGCGCTCGCGAAACTGCGGCCGGCGTTCCACGTGCGGGGCACGGTCACCGCCGGCAATGCCTCGCAGATGAGCGATGGCGCGGCGGCGGCAGTGGTCATGAGTGCCTCACGCGCGGCGGCGCTTTGCCTGCGGCCGATCGCGCGGCTCGTCACGTATGCAACGGCCGGCGTGGCGCCGGAGCGCTTCGGCATCGGACCGGTTCCGGCGGTGCGCAAGGCGCTGGCACGCGCCGGCCTCACGCTGGCCGACATCGATTTGATCGAACTGAACGAAGCGTTCGCGAGCCAGGTGCTGGCGTGCGCGCACGATCTCGAGCTCGATCTCGCGAAGGTGAACGTCAACGGCGGCGCGATCGCGCTGGGTCACCCGCTCGGCTGCACCGGCGCCAAGCTCACGGCCACGCTGCTGCACGAACTGCGTCGTCGCGGCGGTCGCTACGGCATCGTCACGATGTGCGTCGGCGGCGGCATGGGCGCGGCGGCGATTTTCGAGAGTCTGACGTAGCTATGGCTGATTCCACATGTGGTGGGGCGTGGTTGCTCGACGAGGCCGCGACGGACGTGGTGTTCACGCCGGAGGATCGCAGCGACGAGCAGCGGATGATCGCGGCGACCGCCAACGCGTTCATGGCGCAGGAGGTCGTGCCCCGGCGCGACGCGCTGGAGGCGAAGGACTGGGCCCTGGCGCGACGGCTGATGCGGCAGTGCGGCGACCTCGGGCTGCTCGGCGTCGACGTGCCGGAGGCGCTCGGCGGCGTCGGCCTCGACGTCGTGAGTTCGGTGCTCGTGTCGGAAGCGATGGGTCGCTACGCGTCGTTCGCCACGACCGCCGGCGCGCACATGGGACTGTGCATCGTGCCGCTGCTGTGGTTCGGCACCGACGCGCAGCGCACCCGCTACGTGCCGCGGCTGGTCAGCGGTGAGTCGATCGGCGCATACGCGCTCAGCGAGGCGGCCTCGGGGTCGGACGCGCTCGGTGCGAGGGCAACGGCGACACGCCTGCCCGACGGCGGCTTCGAACTCAACGGCGAGAAGCTCTGGATCACCAACTGCGGCTTCGCCGATCTCTTCGTGGTGTTCGCCAAGGTCGACGGTGAACACTTCACCGCGTTCCTCGTCGAGCGTGGCACGCCTGGCGTCACGCCCGGGCGCGAGGAAGACAAGATGGGCCTGCACGGCTCGTCGACCGCGCCGCTGCTCCTGCAGGGCGCGCGGATCGGGCCCGACGCGGTGCTCGGCGAGATCGGCAAGGGCCACAAGGTTGCGTTCACCGTCCTCAACTACGGCCGCTTCAAGCTCGGCGCGATGACGACCGGTGGAGCGAGGCAGGCGCTCGAGGACGCCTCGACCTACGCAGCGGCACGCCGGCAGTTCGGCCGGCCAATCGCAAGCTTTGGTGCCATCCAGCTGAAGCTGTCGGAGATGGCGGCGCGGCTCTACGCCACCGAGAGCGCACTGTACCGCGTGGCCGGCTCGCTGGACCGCAGCGACGCCGCGCACGAGGCGCGCGGCCGTGCCTTCGAGCAGCACGCGATCGAAGCGTCGATCCTGAAGGTCCTCGCGAGCGAAACGCTGCAGTACGTGCTCGACGAGAACGTGCAGATCCACGGCGGCAACGGCTTCGTGCGCGACTACCCGGCCGAGGGCCACTACCGCGACGCCCGCGTCAACCGCATCTTCGAGGGCACCAACGAGATCAACCGGTTGCTGCTCGCGGGCCAGCTCGTACGGCGGGCGGCGAAGGGCGAGGTCGCACTCATCGCCGCGGCGCGCGCGCTCCCCGACGAACTGTTGTCGCTGCCCCTGGTGCCGCCGGACGAACCGGCGGCGCTCACCGCGCACCTCGCCACCGGGCTGCGCAAGGCCACCGTCCTCCTGCTCGGCGCCGCCATGCAGCGCTACGCCGAACGTCTGGCCGACGAGCAGGAGGTGCTCGTCTGGATTGCCGATCTCGCGATCGAGGCGTTTGCCGTCGACAGCGCCCGCGCCCGGGCGGGCCGCTTCCAGGCGCTCGCCGGCGACGGCGCCGGCACGCACCGCGATGCGGCGCTGCTCGCTGGGCTGGAGGGAGCGCTGCGAGCCGAGATGCTGCTGCGGCGGGCCCTGCCTGCCGTCCTCGACGGCGACATGCTGCGCATTGCGCTCTCGGGCGCGAGGCGCCTGCTCAAGACCCCGCCGCTCGACCAGCGGCCGCTGCGGCGCGCACTCGCCGAGGCGTGCGTGGCCCGGCCGGGCGCCGTGTTCGGCGAGGCGGCGCGGCACGGTATGCTTTCGGTGTGAGGCAACTCCCGCGCGCGGCCCTCTTTCGCCACGGCAACGGCGGAGAAGCACCGCGTCACCGGACTTCGCGGCTGCTCCTGTCCGCGGCGTTCTGTGCACTCGCCGCGTGCTCCACGCAGCCCCCCATCGAGGATCACGGCGCCGCGCTCACCGCGTTTCGCGCCGAGAAGGACCGGATGTTCCGCGAGTCGTCGGACTCGCCGGTGCCCCGCGACGACCTGACGCGCTTCGTGCCGCTCGCCTACTACCCGGTCGACGAGTCGTGGCGGACGCCGGCGGCGCTCGCGCCGCTGTCCGACCAGGAATCACCCGCCTTCGAGATGCCGACGTCGACCGGACAGCGCCGCCAGATGCGCCGGGCCGGCAAGCTGCGGTTCACGCTGCACGGCGAGACGCACGTGCTCACCGCGTTCGTGTCGGCCGACGATGCCTCGCGGCAGCGGTTGTTCGTGCCGTTCCGTGACCTCACGGCTGGCGTGGAGACCTACGCGTCGGGTCGCTACCTCGATCTCGATCGCACGCCGACCGGCCTCTACGACCTCGACTTCAACCGCGCCTACCAGCCGTATTGCTACTACGACGTGAAGTACGACTGCCCCATCCCGCCGCCCGAGAACCGGCTGTCGCTGCCGATCCGGGCTGGCGAACGGATGCGCGCGCCGTAGACGCCCGTCGTCGACCCGAAAGGACCCGTTGCCCCTCGCCGCCGTGATCTTCGACTTCGACGGAGTGCTCGCCGACAGCGAGCCCGTCCACCTGCACGTGTTCCAGACCGTGCTCGACCAGATCGGCATCACGCTGACGGCCGAGGAGTACTACGCGAAGTACCTCGGCTACAGCGACCGCGACGCCTTCATCCACGTCCTGCGCGATCGCGGGCACGACGTCGGCGAGGCGGAGCTCGCGTCGCTGCTCGAGACCAAGACCGGCCTCTTCCCGCAGGCGATCGGCGAACACGCGTTGTACGCGGGGGCGGCGGCCTGCGTCGCGCGCATCGGCGCGGCTGTCCCGATCGCGATTGCGTCGGGCGCCCTGCGGCACGAGATCGAGTTGATTCTCGACCGCAGCGGCCTGCGCGAGCAGTTTCCGCTGATCGTCGCGGCCGGCGAGACGCCACGCAGCAAGCCGGCACCCGATCCGTACGCGCGCGCCTTCGAGTTGTTGTGCGAACGCAGCACGCTTGGGAGCGACGTCGTCGCTGCCGACGTCGTGGCGATCGAGGATTCGGAGTGGGGCCTGCAGTCGGCCCGCGGCGCCGGCTTGCGGACCATGGCGGTGTTGACGTCGTACACGCGCGAACATCTGCCGAGCGCCGAGGACGTGGTGCCGTCGATTGCCGACGTGACGATCGAGCGCCTCGAGCAGCTGGTGGCACGCGGGCGGGTGCCGGCATGACGCCAGCCGAGCGCGATGCCTTCGTCACGCTCGCGCAGCGGCCCGGCGAGGACGACCTGGCCGACGCCGCCCTGATGCTGGCGCGACTCGAGTACCCGGCGTCCAGGCTCGACGACGCGCGCGGGCTCCTCGAAACGCTTGCCGCACGCACCACGGCCTACGTGCAGGCCTCGGCGGCGCCGGGCGACCTGCTCGGGCACGTGCAGCACCTCGGTCAGCATCTGTTCGACACCGAGGGCTTCTCAGGCAACCTCAGCGACTACGAGGACACGCGCAACAGCTTCCTCAACGACGTGCTCGTCCGCCGCACCGGCATCCCGATCACGCTGTCGATCATCTACATGCACGTCGGCCGCCGCGTCGGCCTGTGGCTCGAGGGCATCAACTTCCCCGGCCACTTCCTCGTGCGGTGCAAGGGCATGCTCGGTGAGACCGCGCCGAGCGAGGACCTGATCCTGGATCCGTTCCACGGCGGCATCGTGCTGACCGAGCGCGATTGCGCGCGGCTGCTGTCTCGGCACGCCGGCGACGACGCGCGGTTCGACCGCCTGCTGCTGGCGCCGGCCTTCAAGGCGCAGATCCTGGTGCGGATGCTGGTGAACCTGAAGCGCGCCTACGCGCGCCTGCGATCGTTTGCCCAGGCCCACGCCGTGTCGGATGTCGTGCTGGCGCTCGACCCGACCTCGATCACCGAGATCCGCGATCGCGGCCTGCTCTCCTACCAGATGGGCCATTTCAACGCGGCGCTGGCCGACCTCGAACACTACCTGTCCCTGACTGCGCGCCACTCGAAGAGAGACGACGAGGAAGCGGACGTGAAGGAGGAGTTCGAGGCGGTCTGGGAACACGTCAAGGACCTGCGCCGCCGCGTCGCCTCGCTGAACTGAGGGCGGTCGCCCGATCCGTCTCGTTGAATCCGCTGCATCCAAAAATCCGTTACGACTGCTGACTCGGACCGCTGGAGTCGGTGAAACAGGCGACTTCACGGCCAGGCCGTGCTGGCAGGAAGGTTGCTGCCTCCGCCGCACATTCGGTGCGGTTCATCCCTGCAGGCATCCATTTCGGCCCTGCCCGCAGTCGCTGAGAAGACGGCAGTTCCCCGAAGTGAGGGCTTCGCGGGAGTCGGATCGGCATGCCTCACCAGTTGATGGGGCCGGAGTCCCGGCGGCTGCGCCGAGGCTCGTCGTGAGCGTCTCAGGAGGACAGGATGAGAGGCAGACTACTCGCCCTGCTGGCGGCCGTTGGCCTGCTGGTGGGTTCCGCACCTGCGATGGCGCAGGCGCCGACCGGTGACATCGTCGGCCGCGCGGCGGACACCTCGGGAGCCGTGCTCCCCGGAGTGGTGGTGACGGTCAGCGGCGGCAGCCTGATTCAGCCGCTCAGCTCGACGACCGGCGACACCGGTACGTACCTGTTCCCTGGCCTGCAGCCCGGGACCTACTCGGTCAAGTTCGAGCTGACCGGGTTCAGGACGGTGGTCGTCGAAGGCGTGCGGGTCAACGTCGGCAGCAACACCACGACCAACGCGACACTCGACGTCTCGACGCTGCAGGAGACCATCACGGTCACCAGCGAGGCGCCGATCGTCGACACCCGCAAGGTGGGCACCAAGAGCACGTTCACCCAGGAGCAGTTGCAGAACGTCCCGTCGGCCCGCGACCCGTGGGTCATGCTGGAGCGCACGCCCGGCATCACGATGGACCGCACCAACGTCGGCGGCAGCCAGTCGGGCCAGCAGTCCGGCTACATCTCGCGCGGCGGCACGACGACGAACAACAAGTGGATGCTCGATGGCGTCGACATCAGCGACCAGGCCGCCACCGGCGCGTCGGCGGTGTACTACGACTTCGACATGCTCGAGCAGATGCAGATCAGCACGGGCGGCAACGACGTCACCCAGCAGACCGGCGGCGTCGGCATCAACCTGGTGACCAAGAGCGGCAGCGACCAGATCCGCGGGTCGGGCCGGTACTACGTCACCGACGCTGCGATGGGCTCGACCAACCTGACCGAGGACCTGCGCGCGCAGGGGGCCCGGTCGGGCGCGCCGATCCAGAACATCAAGGACTACGGCGTCGAGGGCGGCGGGCCCATCTGGAAGGGCCGCGCCTGGTTCTGGGGCTCGTACTCCAAGCAGGACGTCAAGGTCGGCGTCGTCAACTTCTACCGCAAGGTGTCGGGCTGCCCGGTGAACGCGGCCGATCCGCTGGCGCAGTCGCTCTCGGTGTCCGAGATCAACGACTGCCTCAACACCGACCTGACCGTCCTCGAGAACTACAACATCAAGGGCAGCGCGCTGTTGTTCTCGGGCAACACGTTCAGCTGGCACAGCAACTTCGCCGACAAGGCCCGCAACGCCCGCGACGCGAGCGACACGCGCCCGTTCGAGACCACCTACATCCAGGCCGGTCCGGTGTGGACGCACAAGGCCAGCGACCGTCACGTGTTCAGCGACCGCTGGATTGCCGACGCGGCCTATGCCTTCGTCGGCGGCGGCTTCGGCCTGCTGTTCCAGGAGCCGGGCAACCGGCAGATCCAGCCGCTGAACGACCTCGGCACGAGCCGCTGGGAGCGGTCGTACAACCAGTCGGAGTACGATCGGCCGGCGACCAGCGTCGCGTTGACGAGCACCTACTTCCGGCCGGCCGCGCTCGGCGGCGATCACGCGTTCAAGTTCGGCTACAACTTCCGCGACACGCCGTCGACGTCCACGACGGTGTACGGCGGCGACGTGTACGCGCAGGTGCGCAACGGCGTGCCGGAGCGCGCGCAGTTCTGGCGCAGCGCCTTCACCGAGTATGCGATGACCACGCACAGCGTGTTCGCGCAGGACACGTTCACCCGCAACAAGCTGACGTTGACGGCCGGGCTGCGGTGGGACCGCCAGGACGACGCGGCGCTGGCCAGCGCGGTGGACCCCAACCCGCTGGTGCCGACATGGCTCCCGGGGATCAGCTTCGAGGGCGCCGATTCGGGCGTGACGTTCTCCAACTGGTCGCCGCGCGTCGGCCTGGGCTACGACCTGTTGGGCACCGGACGGACGGTCCTCCGCTCGTCGTTCTCGGTCTACTACGGCCAGATTGCGCCGGGCGGCCTGTCGGGCGCGCTCAACCCCGTGAGCTCGGCGAGCATCTCGTTCCCGTGGAACGACGCCAACGGCGACCGCGTCGTGCAGCTCGGCGAAGTGACGCTGGCCCGCGACCGGGTCATCGCCTTCAGCGGCAACTACAATCCGGACAACCCGGGCTTCCTCGGCACGACAAACACGGTCGACCCGGGCCTGAAGAACGAGAAGACCGTTGAGTGGACGGCGAGCGTCGACCACCAACTCGCCAGCAACATGGCGGTCTCGGGCAGCTACATCTACCGCAAGTATTCGGACTTCAGGTTCGATCAGCGCCAGGGGATCAGCGACGCGAACTGGCTGCCGACGACCTACCAGCCCACCTGCGGAGCGAGCGCGCCGAACTGCCCGCAGCTGACCTACTACCAGCCGAACATCAACCTGCCTGGCGTGCAGCGCACCGTCAACCGCGGCGGTTACACGCGTGACTTCAACGGCGTCGAGCTGGTGTTCACCAAGCGCATGACCGATCGCTGGATGCTGGACGCCAGCTACGCGTTCAACAGCGCCGTCGACGAGTTCGACAGCCTGCAGGGTTACAGCACGAGCTTCGATCCGACGAACTACGACATCTACAACGGCCAGCAGTTCGCCGTCGAAGCCGGCGGCAGCGGCATCGACAACGTGTTCGTCAACGGCAAGCACCTGTTCAAGCTGTCGGGTGTCTACGTGGCGCCGTGGGACATCAACCTCGGCGCATTCTTCAACGCGCGCCAGGGCTACCTGTTCCCGCAGCGCATCCTGTCGCCCAACCGCGCCGGCGGCACGGGCACGACCAACCTGATCCTCGAGCCGTTCGGCGAGAGCCGCTACGGCACGCTCAAGACGCTGGACTTCCGCGTCGGCAAGCGCGTCGCGTTCGGCCGCCGCAGCGTCGAGGCCAGCCTCGACGTGTTCAACGTCGGCAACGTCAACACGGTCCTGACCCGCAACCTGAATCAGGCGGCCGCGACCGCCAACCAGGTCACCGGCATCGTCGCGCCGCGCGTGCTGCGCCTCGGCGTCCGCGTGGTGTTCTAAGGGCGGCCTTCGAAGTCCTGACCTCCTGCCTTCCCATGGCTGACTAGGCCCGCCGTGAGTCGAGGCGCATACTCGGCGTCAACGGCGGGCACTACGGACGCGCAGCCAGCGCGTTGGCGGCACGCCCTGCCAGCGAGGAGCAAGCCATGGCGAACGGGACCCAAGCCCACACGCACAAGTGCGCCCATCCGAGCTGCTTCTGTCAGATCCCCGCGAACCAGAAGTACTGCAGCGACTACTGCAAGTCCGCTCCCGAAATAGAACTGCACTGCAACTGCCCGCACCCCGACTGCAGGAAGAACGGATAGGGAGTAGGGCCGGGTGCCGGGTACCGGGTGCCGGGTGCCGGATACGGGGGATTTCAGTTCGTAGCCGCGACAGGTAGAGGCGCCCAAAGGCGCATGGCTCGTGTCTGCGCGAGCCTCCAGCGACTCATGCGGCGTCGCGGCTGGTCGCCGAGGGGTACTCGATGCCGGTGCCGACCGCCATCTCCTTCTCCCGCACGACCTCGAGTTCGCCGAGCAGCCGAAGCTCCGCGGCGTTGTCGTCGATCAGGCGATCGAAGAGGTCCAGCGTCTCCTGCGGCAGGCGTTCCTCGGCCTCCAGGCGAATCAGCTGCATGTTCGCGAGGAAGTTGTTCACGAGATCGTGCACGGTCGTCATCGTCGCGCGGAAGACGCGGAGGCGCTGCGCCTCGACGTCGGCGTGGTGACGCCGCAGGTTCGTCGCCATCGCGTTGACGGCCCGGGCGAGGCTCTGGACCTCGGCGTTGCCGTGCTCGGGTAGCTGGCGATCCCAGTCGCCCGCTGCCGTTTCCGCCGCGGCGCGCGAGATGCCGGCGAGCGATCGGGTGACGCGGCCGCTGAACACCAGCGCTCCGGCCAGGGCCGCCGCGAAGATGCCGACGCCGCCGATCGCGAGCTGCAGACGCAGATCGCGCAGCGACTGCCGCGTCGGCTGCCAGTCCTGCAGCAGGACGAGCCGGCTGTCGATGCCGGGATCGACGTCGTGGCCGAGTGGATAGGCTGCCGCGACGTACTCGGCGTGGTCGAACGCCTGCAGCGACGGCGTTCCGCCAACCGCGAGCGAACCGGCGCCGACCAGCGCGTCGAGCGCGCGCCGGGACGATGAGCCGAGACTCGTCGCGATCAGCGATCCATTTGCCACCAGGCTGACGTCACAGCGTGTGATCGCCGCCAGTTCGCGCGTCACCGCATCGTCGAGCACGAAGCCGACGACGATCGAGCCGAGCACTTCGTCGGCGAACCGGGCCGGCTCGGCGACGACCAGGTAGAGCACGCCGCCAATCGCCGTGACGCGGCGGCTCGCCTTGCCCGCGCCGGCCTCACCGCGCGCCTGCGCGACGGGCGCCGCCAACTGCGTGCCGGGATACCCGTCGCGGCCGGTCACCTCGGTTCGGCGGCTGCCGACCACGAGGAAGCCGGCGTCGAGTTGGGCGCGATACTCGGCCGCCAGGGCGTCCATGGTCGGGGCGTCGCCGGCCAACTGCGGGTCGATCAGATGGGCGCGAAAGACCGGCAGCCGCGCAATCAGGTTGGCCTGGACCGAGGCCTCGCGGGCCCGGGTCTCGACCAGTCGATCGAAGGCCGTGCGGGCCGTGGCGAGGTCGCGGACGGCGCCGCTCATCGCGCGGCGCGTGATGGCATCCGACGTGACGACGACGACGGCGCCGAGCGACAGGGCGACGAGCAGGCTCACGCCGAGCGCGACGTGCGCCTGCATGCGCCGGTGCCAGCGGATGGTGGTCACGGCGCGATCAGGTCGCGTCGAATCGAGTAGGTGACGGCAAAGTCGAGCGAGGTGCGGCTCGTGTGCCCGAGCGCCTCGGACTGCCGCAGCACGCCGGCCTGGGCGGTGAAGCCATGCGGCAGCCGCACGCGCGCCCCGAACGTCTGCCGGTTCGCGATCCACTCGGTGTAGGTCTTGTCGTAGTAGGTGAACGGCCGCGTCGACGCGTAGCGGAGGCGTTCGGCCCTGACGACCGCGGTCACCGGCCCCATGAAGCGCCGATGGATGATGGCGTCCAGGTACCAGCCCTGCGTTTCGGGACGGGCCCAGGGCCGGCCGGCGACGTACTCGCCGCGGACGATGACGCCGGCGTGCGCGAAGCGGCCATCGACGCCCGTGAAGTTCAGGCGGCCGGTCGCGAAGCGGGCCGGCGCGTACGGTTCGCTGCTGATCCGGCTGACGCCGACGACCAGCGCCTTGTAGTACGCCTGGGCGCGCACGGTGCCGCTGATGCCGCCGCGTCGCCTGGCCTCGCCGATGTCTCCCGGCGTGCCGACGCTGCCCTCGACCTGGAAGCGCGACGTGCCGGCCACGACGTTGACGCCGCGCTCGAGGAAGTTGTTGCTGACCGACCAGTAGTCGTCGTAGCGCAGCAGCGGCGCCCGCAGGAAGCCCTGGTAGGCGTAGTCGCTGCGCGTATAGATGCCGAACGGGCTGCGGTACTGGCCGCCCCGCACGCCGACCAGCAGGCCGCGCGGCCGGAACATCCGTTCGACATACGCTTCGCTCAACTGGACCTGCCCGCCGTATGGGTAGGCAGCCCCGAACGCATCGGAGGTGTCGGCCGATCGGCTCGCCCACGTCGCTTCGACGTTGACGCGGTAGTTGCGCGAGAGATCGCCGAACAGGCGCAACTGGGCAGCGCTCGCCGCGGTGTCGCCCTCGGTGGAGTACCCGCCGGTGAGGTCGAACTCCGAGGCAATCGCCTGCGCGGCGCTGCGAGACGGCATCACCAGGAGCGCGAGCGCACAGGCCGCCGCGGTCCGGAGGAGCGTCAGGGCCATGCGACCTCCAGCACAGCCCCGGCGCGCACTGTCACGCTGCCGCTCACCACCGGTCCGGCGGCGCGCCAGGCGCGCCACGTGTAGGTGCCGGGTTCCACGTCGGGAATGGAGAAGCGGCCATCGGCGTCACTCGTGGCGAACCACGGGCTGTCCACGGCGACGACGTAGCCGGCCATGTTCGGGTGGATGTTGCAGAACAGCCGGCTGACGCCGGGCTCGCTGAACGTCACCTGCTTGGTTGCGCCGACCGGATAGATGCCGAGGTCGAACTTCTTGCCGTCGCGGAACGAGAAGACGTTGTGGAAGACGCGATCGTCGTTCGGGAAGTCGACGACGGTGCCGGTGCGCACGGCGAGCACCTGGGGTGCGAACTTGAGGCTGCGCTGGTGGAGCACCGCGCGTGGCCGGCGAGCCGTCGCGGCGGCGGCCTCGATCCAGACCACGGCGTTGCCCATCGCCTGCCCTGCCGCCCGGACCGAGCCGGTCAGCGCGACGGGCGACTCGATGGCGCGGCCGGCCGGGGCCGTCAGGACCAGCAGCGCGAGCAGGGAAACGGTCGGGCGGAGCGGCATGGCGCTCTCCCACAATCGGCGGTGCGGCCCCCGTTCATCAACGCGCCTGCGGCGCGGCAGCGGTCAGGTCCTGAGCCGTCGGCACTCGTACAGCGCCACGGCCAGGGCGGTCGCGACGTTCAGCGAGTCGGCTCCGGGTGACATCGGGATGCGCGCCAACCCGTCACACGCGGCCCGGGCGGCCACGGACAACCCGGCGCCCTCGTTGCCGACGAGCAGCGCCATCGGGGCGAGGCGCCCGGGCCCGGCCTGCGGGCCATCGAGCGCTTCGGCCAGCGTCGGCGCCGCGGGGTCTGGCGTCAGGCCAAGGGTGACGACACCGCGGCGGGCGAGTTCCCCGAGGATGCCGGGCAGCGGCTCGCGAGCCCAGGGCACGCGCAGCACGGCGCCGAGCGACGTGCGCACCGCCTTGCGGTAGAGCGGGTCGGCCGACTTGTCGTCGAGGAGGACGGCCGCCGCGCCGAACGCCCGCGCGTTCCGGAAGAGGCTGCCGACGTTGTCCGCGTCGGCGATCTGTTCGCACACGACATACAGAGGAGGGTGCGAACGGACCTGGGGCGTGTCCGACCAGCCAATCAGCGACCCCACTGAAAGGGGCGGTGGCCGGCGCACGAGCGCCAGCGCCCCGCGATGGAAGTTGAAGCCGGTCAGCACCTGCATCTCGCCAGGACTGCGGACATCGAGGCGACCGGCGAGGCGCTGCGCCAGGTCGAGCGCCTCGACCGCCGCCGGTGTGCCCAGCGCGGCGACGATCGCCTCCGGACCGCCTGCCGCCCCGTCGAGGATCTCCTGGATGACCCGTCGACCCTCGGCGACGAACAGGCCGCGGGCGTGCAAGGCGTCCGCGTCGCCCAGCAGCGATGCCCACGACTCGCCCGGCGGGCGCTCAGCCTCGCCTGGCAAGCGCGCGCGCCGGGTTCGTGACGAGCAGGGTCTGCACGACCTCCTCGCCCAACGCCTCCCTGATGGCGGGCACGAACGACCGGAAGACCGTATCGAACGGCCTGAAGGTGCCGCCGCCGGCCTCGCCGACGTGATACCAGCCGGCATCGTGCGCGACAAGCACCTTCGCCAGGTGGCCTGCCTCGGCCATGATCTTGACGAGCTGGACGTGGCGCTCGACCGAGTCGGGCGCGAGGCCGTCGAACTCGACCCAGGCGCCGCGCTCGGCGGCACGCTTCAGCTGCGCCTCGTCCTTCTCGTTGTGCGCATGCACCCAGATGAAGGCGTCCAGCGGCACGCCCTGCTGTTCGAGCAGGTCGAGTTCCTGGTGCGCCGCGACGCCGTCCATGGTGTGCGACGCGATCGACAGCCCGGTCGCCTTCTGGGTGATGGCCGCCGCCTCGACGATCTTCCTGTCGATCTCGGAGAGCGGCCCGGGATCGACGCCGATCTTCATGAATCCCGGCATGATGTCGGTGCCGTCGATGCCGCGCGTGTGCTCGTTGATCCATTTCTGTGCCAGCTCGCGGGCCGACTCCTTGTGGGCAGTGGCCGGTACGAACCGGTCGTCGCCGGCGCCGTAGATGCCGGTGTTCGTGACGATCAGGACATCGGACTCCCTCGAGAGACGGCGCAGCAAGGCCGCATTGCGGCCGAGGAACGCCGGCGTGCTCTCGACGATCGTCCGGCACCCGAGTTCCCTGGCCTGCCGCAGGTGCGGCAGCGCGACCTCGACGACCTCTTCGGCGTCGTAGCGGCTCCGGCTGACCTTGTCGGCCCCGGCGAAGTCCACGAGGACGTGCTCGTGCATGAGCACCATGCCCAGGTCGCCGGCCGGCACCGGCCCGGTCACGGTGTGCACCACACCAGGTCCCTGGGCAGCGGCGCGTGATGGCCATGCGGCCGCCGTCGCCGCGAGGGAGGCGAGGAACGAGCGTCGGTCCAGCATGGGCCGATCTTAGCGCGTCGTCTCGTAGGCTGTAGGCTGCAGGCTATAGGCTGCGTGGCGCTCTTCTACAATGACCGCGTGCTGCCGCTGACGATTCCGGCTGAGGCCGGGCCGATTCCCGCCACGCTCTTCGAGCCCGACCGCCCGCGCCACACGCTGGTCCTCGCCCACGGCGCCGGCGCCGGTCAGTCACATCCGTGGATGCGGGCCCGCGCCGCCGATCTCGCCAGTCGCGGCATCCGTGTTGTGACGTTCGATTTTCCTTACATGACCGCGGGGCGCAAGGCGCCGGACCGGCCGCCACTGCTGCTGGCGGCCTGGCGGGCCGTGGTCGATCACACCGCCGCCACGCATGGCGAGGGTGTGCTCGCCATCGGCGGCAAGTCGATGGGCGGCCGGATGGCGACGATGCTGGTGGCCGAAGCGGATGCGCCCGCCCGCATCCGCGGCTGCGTCGCGCTCGGCTATCCGCTCCACCCGCCGGGCCGGCCCGACCAGTTGCGGGTCGCGCACCTGTCGCAGATCCGCGTCCCGCTGCTCGTCGTGCAGGGCGAGAAGGACCCGTTCGGTGGGCCCGCCGACATCACCCGCGAGTTCGAGGCCGCCGGCGCCCATCCTCGCGTGGTGGCCATTCCGCATGGCGGCCACGGTTTCGAGGTGCGCGTCCGCGACGGCAAGCAGGCCGATGTCTACGCCGGCGTCGCCGACGATGTCGCAGAGTGGCTTGATACACTGCAGCCCTCGACCGACGCCTGAACGGGGATCTGCCGCATGTTCACCCGCCTTCTGCCCCTCGCGCTCGCCGCCCTGCTCGTCGCCGGATCGCCCGCCGACGCGCAGCCGCTGCGTGTGCCGCTCACTGCGTCGTCTGCGACTGCGCTCGATCGGTACGTCGCCGCACCCGATCCGGCGTATCGCTGGCGCGTCGTGAGCACGCGGCAGGAAGGCGACCTGACGGTCACGGCGATCGAGATGACCTCGCAGGCGTGGCGCACGCCGGCCGAAGTGGATCGACCGGAGTGGACGCACGTCCTGACGGTGCTGCGCCCGTCCACGGTGTCGAGCGACACCTCGATGTTGTTCATCGGCGGCGGCAGCAACGGCCGGACCGACCTGCCGAAGACCGACCCGATGCTGGCGGCGTTTGCGACCCGCACCAATACGATCGTCACCGAACTGCGCATGGTGCCGAACCAGCCCCTCACGTTCTTCGAGGACGGCGTGGCGCGCAAGGAAGACGACCTCATCGCGTACGGCTGGAACAAGTTCCTCGAGGGCGGCGACGAACGGTGGCTGGCGCGCTTCCCGATGACCAAGGCGGCAGTGCGGGCGATGGACACGGTGCAGGCCTTCGCCCAATCGCCGGAGGGCGGCCGCCGGGCGATCACGAAGTTCGTCGTGGCAGGCGGCTCCAAGCGTGGCTGGACGACGTGGACGACCGCCGCGGTCGACAGCCGCGTCGTCGCGATCATGCCGGCCGTGATCGATCTGCTCAACGTCCAGCCGTCGTTCGCGCACCACTGGCAGGCCTACGGTTTCTGGGCGCCGGCGGTCGGCGACTACTCGACGCACGGCATCATGGACCGCATGGGCACGCCGCGTTTCGCCGAGATGATGGCGCTCGTCGATCCGTACACCTACCGGTCGCGGCTGACCATCCCGAAGTACCTCGTCAACGCGAGCGGCGATCAGTTCTTCCTGCCGGATTCGTGGCAGTTCTACTTCGCGGATCTGCCGGGCGAGAAGTACCTCCGCTACGTGCCCAACGGCGATCATTCGCTGCGCAAGACCAACGCGCCCGACGGCCTGCTCGGGTTCTACGGCGCGATCGTCAAGGGGGTGACGCGGCCCACCTTCGACTGGACCGCGACTCCCGACGGCCGCTTCGAGGTCACGGCCGGGACGCGCCCGTCGAAGGTCACGTTCTGGCAGGCGGCCAATCCGGCGGCGCGTGACTTCCGGCTCGAGACGCTCGGCCCGGCCTGGACGGCAACGGACGTCCAGCCCGACGCGGCCGGCGCCTACCGGGCGCGACTCACGTCGCCGGCGAAGGGCTGGGCCGCCGGCTTCCTCGAGGTGCAGTTCGACTACGGCGGTCCGGCGCCGCTGATCTTCTCGACCGGCGTCCGCGTGGTCCCCGATACGCTGCCGTTCGCGCCGCCGCGACCCGGGCAGCCGGCGTCGCCGTCGCATCCCTGATGGCATCGCTGCCGACGACGACGAGCCGACCGCGGAGGCTGCTGCGCGCCGCCGTGCCGGCGCTCGGCGTCTGGCTGGCGATCGTCGCCGCGCTGAACCTGTTCATCGTCGGCCGGGCCGCCACCGACGAGAACCTGTTCATCGATCCGATCTCGGCACTGTACGTCGTCGAGACGGTACCGGGCGCGCCTGGCACGCCGCACGTCATCGATGGGCCCCTGCCGCTGCGGGCCAACGTGCCGCGCCTGGTGTCGGCGGCCAGTCAGCTCGAGGTCGGTGACGTGCTCGTGTCGATCGAGGGCGAGCGCGTCAGGGGCACGACAGAAGCGCAGGCCAGGATCGCCGGCAAGGCGACCGTCGAGGTCACCGTGCTCCGGGCCAGTGAGCGGGCCTCGTTCAGCGTCTCGGTCCCCGCGGCCGAACTCCGCGACGCCATCCGGTCGATCGACAACACAGTGCTGGTGATGCAGGTCACGCCTGGCGGCGCGTCCGACCGCGCTGGCATGTTGCCGGGCGACGTCATCACGCGCATCAACGGCCAGGGGTTCGGCGGCGCGCTCGAGGCCGACGCGATCATGCGGGCGTCGCAGGTGGGCCGGGTCAGCGCCTACGACATCCTGCGGCGCGGCCTGCCGCTGACCCTCGAGGTGCGGCTTGCGGCGTTCGGCATCGCCGTCGGCTCGCTGCTCCTCTTCATCGTCGGATTCCTCTACATCGTCAGCGGCACGGTCATCGCCTCGCTGCGGCCCCACATCAAGGCGGCGCGGTATCTGGGGCTCGCCTGGATGGGCGCCGGCTTGGTGATCGCCACAATCCTCAACCGGCCCCGTCGCTCCCTGCCCGGCTGGTTCCTGTATTCGTCCGACGTCACGCTGGCGCTCTGCATCGGGCTGGGTCTCGCCGCCTGGCTGCACGCGCTGCACTATTTCCCGCGCGAGCGCGCCGCGCTCGTGGCGCGCCGATGGGCCAAGCGCGGCGGCTACGTCGTCGGACTGCTGCTGGCGGTCGCGATGGTCGGCTTCACCTGGGCGGCACCGACGCGCAACGACGGCCTGTTCTTCCCTGCCGCGATCGCGATGCTGACGTGGGTGACGTTGGCGTCGGCCCGGACGCGCCACAAGTACAACCCGGAGGACCGCCAGATCTCGCGGCCGACGTCGGCGCTGATCGCACTCGCGACCGGCTTCACGATCGCTGCGGTGGTCCTCGGCGGGGTCGGCGCCGTCCAGCGTCTCGGCTATCCCGGCATCCAGGCCTCGCTCGGCGCGCAGGCGATGATCGCGTTGTTGTGGCTCGGGGTGCTCGTCGTCCACATCCTGGTCATCGGGCGCTACCGGTTGCTCGAGCTCGATCTGCGGCTGCGCCGCAACGTGCAGTACCTGGTCGCGAGCGCCGCCTGGACGACGCTCGTGGTCGGCATCGGCCTCTGGGTGTGGTGGCAGATGATGCACCTCGAGCTGCAGCTGCCGAACATCCGTCTCACCGGCGACGCGGTCGAAGTGCTGCAGACGCCGATTGCGCCGGCGCGACGCGCGCTGATCGAGAAGGGCACGCTGGTCGCGCTGGCGGTGATCCTCGCCTTCGCGTTCCGGGCGCTGCTCAAGCGCGGCCATCGGTTCCTCGCCGAGCAGTACTACCAGGAGGGCTACGACTACCGGCGGGCGACGCGCGAGTTCAGCGAGGTGATGGGACCGCGCATGGACCTCGACGGCCTGGCCGACGGCCTGCTGACCGTCATCGATCGTCTGATGCCCGTCAAGCGCGGCGGCGTGGTCTTCGTCCAGGGCAGCCGCCTGATCAGCTCACGTCGTTCGATCGGCTTCGAGACCGGCGACTGGGACATCTTCTGCAGCAGCTGCGTCGAGGAAGCTGTCGACGTGCTGAAGGAAGCGCGCGGCGCCGAGATGGACACCGAGTACGCGCCGCCGCGGCTGCGGCTGGCACTCCGGCGGGCGCAGATCCATCACCTCTATCCGATCGGCGGCCACGACGAGCTGCGCGGCGTGCTGTTCATCGGCGAGAAGCTGTCGGAAGCACCCTACACGGCCGACGACTTCGCCTTCCTCGCCGTCATCGCCGGGCAGGCAGCGCTGCTGGTCGAGAACGCGTTCCTCTACGAGAACCTGGCGGCGCAGGAGCGGGTGCGGCAGGAACTGGCGATCGCCCGCCGCATCCAGCTCGAGTCGCTGCCGCAGCGGGCGCCGCGCGTCCAGGGCCTCGAGATCTTCGGCGTGTCGGTGCCGGCGCAGGAGGTCGGCGGGGACTACTTCGACTACCTCGAAAGCGGCGACGGACAACTCGCGGTGATGATCGGCGACGTCAGCGGCAAGGGCACGTCGGCGGCGCTCTACATGTCGAAGCTCCAGGGCATCGTGCGCTCGCTGCACGGCTTCGATCTGACGCCGCGCCAGCTGTTCGTGCGGACCAACGAGCTGCTCGGCCGGGACCTGGAGCGCCGATCGTTCGTCACCGTGCTCGGCGGCTTCTTCGACACCGGCGCCAGGGCGCTCACGGTGGCCAGGGCCGGCCACCTGCCGCTCTACCACTACGAGGCCGCGACCGGCGGCGTGCGTCGATGGCTGTCGCGCGGCCTTGGCCTGGGGCTCACCGCCGGCGACCTGTTCGCGAGCGAGCTCGAGGAGCTGCGCGTCCCGTATGCGCCCGGCGACGTGTTCCTGTTCGTCACCGACGGGATCACCGAAGGTCTCGGCCCCGATCGCGAGGAGTACGGCGAGGCCCGCCTCGTCGACCTGTTCACGCGCCTGGCCGCCAACCGCACGCCGGTCGCCGGCATCGTCGCTGCGATCGAAGCCGCCGTGGCCGAGCACGCCGAGGGCACGCCGCAGCACGATGATCAGACACTGGTCGTCGTCAGGGCGACGTAGTTCACAGGTTTGGTAGGGACGGCCCGCCGGGCCGTCCGAAACACGCGTTTCCGGTGCACGTTCGTCGGACCCGCCGGCGGCGCGTCCCTACCTCGCAGGTTCTGCCGCACCCGGTACCCGTTACCCGATACCCGATACCCGATACCCGATTCTTACGGGATGTTCCCGATGATGAGTGGCCCGAGCGTGTTGGCTACCGGCAGGGGCAGCTTCTTCCAGATCTCGATCGCGAGGTGGAACCTGCCGCTGCCGGGACTCTGGTCGGGCGGCGCGTCGCGCGTGATCAGCGAGTACTCCCAGTGCAGCGGCACCGGCTCGGCCTTCCACTGCTTCTTGAACAGGTAGGTGCCTTCACCGGGCGTCGATCGGCCGAAGTCGAAGGTCCGTCCGCCTGCGGCGATGACCTCCTTCAGCATGTGCCAGTAGAGCAGCATGTTCGGGTTCATCTGCCGCGCGCTGCGCAGCGCCGAGGCCCACGGCACCTCGACGCGATCGGCGTGCGCGATGGTCATCGATGCGGCGACCGGTGCGGCACCGTGCCGCACGACGTGCAGGCGCGCGCGGTCGCCGCACGCCTTGATCACCGCTGCGAAGAACCGCTTCGGATACACCGGCGTGCCGAGGTCGCGCATGTTGAGGCTGAACACGGCGTAGAACGCATCGAGCAGCCTCCCGTCGCCGCTCTCGGACGTGAGGTCGCTCTTCTCGGCCTTCCGGACCAGGTTCCTGACCTTGTTGTCGAGTGCCGTCCACTGCGCGTCGGCACTCTCTTTCAGCGGCAGCAGCATCGTCACCTTGTGCTGGCGCAGCGGCGCAGCGTCGAACTGGCGCGCGACGTGGCGCAGCTCGACGTGCGACGCCCCCGCCTCGCGGGCCAGGCGCGTGGCCTCGGCCAGCAGCGGCGCCGCCGCGGCGGGCGAGGACGCCAGCACGCCGCCGTAGTTGACGAACGGCAGCGAGCAGAAGAACGTGCCGAACAGCCGGCTGCGGAACGCCACGAGCGGCAGCACGCCGACGACCTGCCCGGCCTCACGCGCGGCGAGGTACACCGGTCGGTGACCGAAGACCGGGCCGAAGACGTCCCGCCAGTCCCAGGCGTGATAGGCCGTGGCGCCGGGGTGGGCCGCGACGAAGGCGTCCCAGTCCGCCCGTGCGGACTCGACGCGGACTTCGATCGCCATGGCGTCAGGCGCGGACGACGACGCGCGGGCCGGCGGGCGAGGCCGGCACGATGTTGCGGGTGTCGATGACCAGGTCGACGCCTGCATACAGCGCCGGGTCCTTGAACTGGGTGTGCGCGGTCGACACCAGCACCGCGTCGTAGCCACGGAACGTCTGGTTGTCGCAGGGCACCGACGACAGGTTCAGCGAGTGGCGCCGGCCGTGCCGCGCCTGCGGGAAGTAGGGGTCGCAGTAGTCGACAAGCGCGCCCTTGTCCTGCAGGAACTCGATCAGCTCGTACGACGGCGACTCGCGGTCGTCGTCGATGTTCTCCTTGTAGGAGAGCCCGAGCACCAGGATGCGCGACCCCTTGACGCTCTTCTGCGCGTCGTTGAGCGCATCGGTGACCTTGCCGACGACGTAACGCGGCATCGACGTGTTGATCTCGCCGGCCAGCTCGATGAACCGCGTCCACATGCCGAACTCGGAGGCCTTCCAGGACAGGTAGAAGGGATCGAGCGGAATGCAGTGTCCGCCGAGGCCCGGGCCCGGATAGAACGGCGTGAACCCGAACGGTTTGGTCTTGGCCGCCTCGATGACCTCCCACACGTCGATGCCCATGCGGTCGAAGGTCACCTTCAGCTCGTTGACGAGCGCGATGTTGATCGAGCGGTAGACGTTCTCGAGCAGCTTGCACGATTCGGCGACGCGCGCCGACGAGACCGCCACCACCTTGTCGACGCCGGCCGCATAGAGCGCGACGGCGGCCTCGGTGGAGGGCGGGTTGATGCCGCCGACGACCTTGGGGATCGACTTGGTGTCGTAGTGGGCGTTGCCCGGATCCTCGCGCTCGGGCGAGAACGCGAGCAGGAAGTCGTCGGGGCAGCGCAGACCGGAGGCTTCGAGGAGCGGCAGCACTTCCTCGTCGGTGGTGCCCGGGTACGTGGTGGACTCCAGCACCACGAGCTGGCCCCGGCGCAACCGCGTGGCGATGGCGCGCGCCGTGTTGTGAATGTAGGACAGGTCCGGTTCGCGGTGGGTGCCGAGCGGGGTCGGGACGCAGATCAGGATGGCGTCGCACTCGGCCAGCTGATCGAAGTCGGTGGTGGCCGTGAACCGGCCGCGGCTGGTCGCCTCGCGGACCCGGTTCGAGCCGATGTGCCGGATGTAGGAGTGCCCCTTCGACAGGGCGTCGATCTTGGCCGGGTCGACATCGAATCCCCGCACGCGAAACCCGGCCTCCTCGAAGACGAGTGCGAGCGGCAGCCCCACGTATCCCTGGCCGATGATGCCGACGAGCGCGGAGCGGTCCTGGATGCGTGCAAGGATCTCGGTAGTGGTCGTCATGTAACCCGGCTGGGGCCTCCCACCCCTGAGGAACGCTCTAGGCTAGCAGACCGGCCCGGTTAACCAAATGACGACGGTACCGTTGACCAGACAGAAGCCGGATTCAGAGGCCGCAGGGCGCGGCTCCCTCCCCGGCGGAGTCCACCATGGATGTCCTCGTTCCCGTCCTCATCGTTGCCACCGTCTTCGGCACCATCAGCTTCCTCGCCTGGGTCATCGTCGACGCGATTCGCCGCAAGCGTGAGTTGGCCGTCACCTCGGATTTCCACGGCAAGCTGCTCGAGCGCATGACCAACGCCCGTGAACTCTCGGAGTTCATGGACAGTCCGGGCGGGGCCAGGTTCATCGACACGATTACCGTGGAACGGGCCCACCCCGGCCAGCGCATCCTGCGGGCCGTGCAGATCGGCATCGTGTTGTGTTCGGCCGGCATCGGTTGCCGGATGATCAGCTGGCAGACCCTCCTCGAGCCGGAGGGGGCCGAAGGCTTCATGGTTCTCGGGATCCTGCTGCTGAGTATCGGGATCGGCTACCTGGTGTCGGCCGCGGCGTCGTTCGTGCTGGCGCGTACGCTCGGGCTGTACGACACGGTCAACCCGTCGGTGAGCCGTTAGAGGCTCTCCCCCTCTTCATGGGACCGGCCTGCCGTGCGACAACTGTCCGCCCGCGCGTTGCCCGTGGACATGGGCGTGCCTGAACGCGCCCATGCGCTGAGCCTGGACGAGGCGGAGTTCCATGCGTTCTACGAACAGACCGCGCGGAACCTGCGGGCCTATCTCCGGCGGTCGCTGCCGGCCGAGCAACTCGAGGACGCGGTACAGGAGGCGTACCTTCGGCTGCTGCGCACGCCGCACGCGGCGCTGCCGATCGACGAGCGGCGGGCATACCTGTACCGGATCGCCGCGAACCTGGCCAATGACGCGTGGCGGTCGAAGAAGAAGACCCCTCTGGCAGGCGCCGTGACGCCAGACGACCTGCCGGCGCGGATGCCAGCCGAGGGCGTCGGCATCGACGTCACACGCGCGCTCGACCGGCTCCGCGTGCAGGAACGGACGATGCTGTGGCTTGCATATGTGGAGCAGGCGAGTCACAGGGAGATTGCGTCGGCCCTCGAGGTGGGAGAAGGCAGCGTGAAGGTGCTGCTGTCGCGGGCGCGCCGCAAGCTCGCCGCGGCGCTCGGGGTGGTCCGGTGAGGAGGATGCGATGAGCGACGACAAGCTCTGTCCGCGTGAGGCCGACGTGCTGCGGGCCAGCGTGGCCGGCGCGTGGTCGAGCGACCTCGAGGCACATGCCGCTGGGTGCGAGGCCTGCCGCGATGTGCGGGCCGTGGCCGAGGCGTTGCGTGAAGTGGTCGCCCGTGAGTCGATGGACGACCTTCCTGCCGCAACGGACCTGTGGTGGCGGGCACGGTGGGCCGCCGATCGCGAGGCGCGGCAGCGCGCGATGCGGCCGCTCGACACGCTGGAGCGCATCGAGCCGCTGGTCGCCCTCGTGGCGGTCGTGACCTTCCTGGTGCTGGCCGGCGACACGGCGGCCGCGCGCGTCCTGTCCTGGCTGTCGGGCGGCGCCGGCGGACAGGCCCTTCACGTCCTCGTGCCGTCGGCGCTGATGCCGCTGCTCCTGGCCGGCGCCGGCCTTGGTCTACTGGTGCTGCTGGCCGGCATTGGCGCGGTCATGGCCAGCGACTAGGAACGGACACCGGGTACGATCGGCGACGATGCGCTTCCTGCCGCACGCCGCCCTGGCATCCGCCGTCACGCTGCTCTGCTCGCTGACGCCGCTCGCGCAGGCTCCTGCCAACGCGCCCACGCGCGCGCCCCGCGTCACGCACACCAAGGCCGAGCACATGGTGCCCATGCGCGACGGCGTGAAGCTGCACACCGCGGTGTACGCGCCGCGGACCTGCGAGCCCGGCGGTGCGCCAATCGTGCTGCAGCGGACGCCGTACGGCAGCGGTCCCTATGGCGATACCGCCTATCCGCCTGCCCTCGGTCCCGCGTCGCTCACCAACGATCCCGGCTACATCGTCGTCTACCAGGACGTGCGCGGCAGGTATCTCTCCGAGGGCATCTGGGAGGAAGTCAGGCCTTACGTGTCCGGCAAGACGGCGGCGGCGACCGACGAGTCCTCCGACGCCTACGACACGATCGAGTGGCTGGTGACGCACGTGCCGTGCAACAACGGCCGCGTCGGCATGTGGGGCATCTCGTATCCCGGCTTCTACGCGCTCGCGGCGTTGATCGACGCGCACCCGGCGCTCGCCGCCGTGTCGCCGCAGGCGCCGGTCACCGACTACTACCTGGGCGACGACTCGTTCCACAACGGCGCCTTCCTGCTGGCCCACAACTTCTCCTTCTACGTCGACTTCCCGCCGCGCGGCCCGCAGCCGCGGCGGCCCGAGGCGAGCAGGGACTTCGACTACGGAACGAAGGACGGGTACGCCTTCTACCTTCGCGCCGGCTCGCTCGCCGAGATGACGCGTAAGTACAACCTCACGGACAACCCGTACTGGCGACAGAACCTCGAGCACACGAGCTACGACGACTTCTGGAAGGCGCGATCGATCTGGCGGCACTTCCGCAACGTGACGCCGGCGGTGCTCGTGGTGGGCGGCTGGTTCGATGCCGAGGATCTCAGCGGGCCGCTGCGTGCGTTCCGGGCCCTGCGCGAGCAGAGCCCGGAGACGACCGCCTACCTGGCGATGGGTCCGTGGACGCACGGCGGCTGGGCCAGGGGCGATGGCGCGCAGGTCGCGCAGGTCCGCTTCGGCGAGCCGACCTCGCGGCACTATCGCGACGCGATCGAACGCCCGTTCTTCGAGCGGCATCTGCGCGGCCGCACCGACCGTCTCGTCCCGACGGCGTCGATCTTCGAGACCGGCAGCAACCGCTGGCGCACGTTCGGGCAGTGGCCAGCGTCACCCGACGCGCGGAGCTACTACCTGTCAGCGGCCAACAGCATCAGCACCACGGCGCCATCCGAGCCGGACGGGTTCGACAGCTACGTCAGCGATCCGGCCAACCCGGTGCCGGCGGTTGCCACCGAGGCAATCGGCATGCCGCGCGACTACATGGCGTCCGACCAGCGGTTCGCGGCGGCGCGCCCGGACGTCCTCGTCTACCGGAGCGCGGTGCTCACCGGCGATGTGACCGTGGCCGGTCCGATCGGCGTGCGCCTGCACGTGGCCACCTCGGGCACCGATGCGGATTTCGTGGTGAAGGTACTCGACGAATACGGCGCCGGCCATCCGCAGGCGGGCATGCAGCAGCTGGTGCGGGGCGAGCCCTTCCGCGGCAAGTTCCGGAAATCTTTGGAAGCGCCCGTCGCGTTCACGCCGAACCAGCCGGACGCGATTGCGTTCGACCTGCCCGACGTGGCCCACACGTTCCGGCGGGGCCACCGCATCGTGGTGCACGTGCAGAGCTCGTGGTTCCCGATCTTCGACCGCAATCCGCAGACGTTCACCGACATCCCGAGCGCGAGCCCCGGGCAGTTCGTGAAGGCGACCCAGCGCGTCTACCGCAGCGCGACGCGCCCCTCACACATCGTCCTGCCGGTATCGAGGTAGGGCGCGTTCTCCGAACAGCCTGCGCCGAACTCGATTGATTGGCGATGCAGGATCAGGATTTGTCGCCTTCTGCGTTCGGCGCGTGTGTATCGCGACCGACGAAGGCGAGAATCTCTCGTGCCACGAATACCTGGTCGCGCTTGCGGCCGGTGACTTCGACGATCACGCCAAGCTCCTGCAACTTGCGCAGATTGGCCGACGCGGCCGCCGGTGTCACCCCGAGCAGCGTTCCCGCGAAGCCGATCGTGATGCTGGGCACGTGGAACAGATGGTCGATGAGCATCGCGAGCGAACCGGCGGCGCGCTGACGACGGGCAGCATCGTGGTAGCGATCGCGCAGGGCGATGAGCTGCTCGACGAGAATCAGGCTCTCTTCGCAACAGGCGGCAACGCCACGCAGAAAGAAGGTCACCCAAGCGTTCCAATCGCCGTGGGTGCTCACGCGGCGCAGCAGATCCACGTACTCCCGACGGTGCGCGTCGAAGTATGCGCTCATGTAGAGGAGCGGCTCGTCCAGCCGGCCGTGCGCATGCAGCGAAAGGGGAATGAGCAGGCGTCCCACGCGGCCGTTGCCGTCGCGGAACGGGTGAATCGCCTCGAACTGGTAGTGTGAGAGCGCGAGTTGCACAAGCAGAGGCAGCTCCCAGTCCTCGCGATGCAGGTCTTCCTCCCACCGGTTGAGCGCGTCCCGCATCTCGGCAACCGGCGGCGGCACGTAGCGCGCCCGCGCGATGCCGTCGCCGGCCGATCCGATGTAGTTCTGCACGTCACGGAAGTCGCCCGGGCGATCGGTCCCACCTCGCACGCCCTGCAGCAGGGCCCCATGCAGCTCGCGCACGAGGCGCAGTGAAAGCGGGATCTCGCGGAGTCGCCGGAAGCCGAGATCGAGTGCTTGCACGTAATTGAGGACTTCGCGAGTGTCTTCTGTCTGACGACTGTTGGCCGGCCTGACCTCAATCCCCAGTTCCATGAGGACGAGTTGCTCGGGCGTGGTGAACGTCCCCTCGATGCGGCTCGAGAGGATGGCCTCGCGCCGGAGGAGCGGCTGGCCGATGAGGTACGGGTTGACGAGGCGACCGGCGGCACCGGCCAAGCGCCCAAGCGCATAGTCCGCCTCCGAAAGGCAGCGCGCCGTCGCGCCCGACAAAGGGAGGTCGTGCGGCAGTGGCGCGGGCACGAAGGCCAACGCTTTGTCGGTGGTCGGCACGAGGCGACCCGGGCTATCTGCCGTGAAATCTTGGGCTTGCACGCTATTTGAGGATACTTGCCTATCGCGCGCGCTATTTTAGCCTCAATGCCGAAGACTAAATCAACGACCGCCCAGCTGCCGGCGGCCTGACGAGCGCGCCCGAAGCACCATGACGACCCGCGGCGCACCCCTCACACATCGTCCTGCCGGTATCGAGGTCGGCGCGGTCCCTATCTCACGGACGCCAGCTCCTCGTACAGGTACGCGGCGGCAAGCACGCCGTTGTGGAAGTTGCCGAGGTCGAGCCACTCGTTCGGCGCGTGGGCGTTCTCGCCCGGCAGCCCGATGCCGAACAGCACGCTCGGCAGTCCCAGCACTTCCTGGAACGTCGAGACGACGGGAATCGACCCGCCCTCGCGCACGAACACCGGCGTGCGGCCGAAGCCCTTCTCGATGGCGCGGCCGGCCGCCTGCACCCAGGCATTGTCGAAGCCCGTGGTCCACGGCTTGCCGCCGTGCATGTGCGTCACGCTGACCTCGACGGTCTTCGGCGCGATCTTCTTCACGTAGTCCTCGAACAGCCGGCCAATCGTCTGCGGATCCTGATCGGGCACCAGCCGCATGCTGACCTTGGCCATCGCCTTGGCTGGAATCACCGTCTTGGCGCCCTCGCCCGTGAACCCGGCGAGCAGGCCGTTGACCTCGAAGGTGGGGCGCGCCCACTTGCGCTCGAGCGTCGAGTAGCCGCTCTCGCCGAACGGCTTGGGCAGGCCGATGTCCTTCGCCCACCGCTTCTCGTTGAACGGCAGCTTGCCGAACTCCTTGCGCTCGCCCTCGGTCACGTCGACGACGGCGTCGTAGAAGCCGGGGATCTTGACGTGCCCGCTCTTGTCCTTCATCTGGGCCAGCAGCTGCGCGAGCACGATCGCCGGATTGGCGACGGCGCCGCCGTACGAGCCGGAGTGCAGGTCGGTGCTGCTGCCGCGCACGTCGATCTGGAAATACGCGAGGCCCCGCAGGCCGTAGCAGATCGACGGCACGTCGCGATCGAACATCGGCGAGTCCGAGATCACGACCACGTCGGCCTTCAGCAGGTCCGTGTTGGCGGCGATGAACCGATCGAGATTGGCGCTGCCGACCTCCTCCTCGCCTTCCAGCATCACCTTGACGTTGAGGGGCAGCTTGCCGTTCTGCGAGAGGTGCGCCTCGATGGCCTTGAGGTGCATGAAGATCTGCCCCTTGTCGTCGGCCGACCCTCGCGCGTAGATCGCGCCTTCGCGCACCGTGGCCTCGAAGGGCGGCGATTCCCACAGTTCCAGCGGGTCCACCGGCTGCACGTCGTAGTGCCCGTAGAACAGCATCGTCGGAGCGCCGGGCGCCCCGAGCCACTCGCCGTAGACGATCGGGTGGCCGGGTGTCTCGTGCAGCGCGACGTTCTGCAGGCCGATGCGCGACAGTTCGGCCGCGCACCACTCCGCGCAGCGGCGCACGTCGGGAGCGTGCGCGGGCAGCGCACTGATCGAAGGAATCGCGAGGAAGCCTTCGAGTTGCTTGATGTAGTCGTCGCGGTGGGTGTTGATGTGATCGAGGACGTTGTTCATGGGAAGGCCCTGGTCTCTGCGCGTTACTGCGTGGGCGCCTGGACGGGCAGTTCGAGCCGGTCGCCCCATTCCTTCCACGAGCCGACGTAGTTGCGCACGCGCGGATACCCCAGGAGCCGGAGCGTCAGGTAGCCGTGCGCGGCGCGGTAGCCGCCCTGGCAATACGTGAAGACTTCCTTGTCGGGCGTCACGCCGAGCGGTTCGTACATCGCCCGGAGCTGATCGGCGCTCTTGAACGAGCCGTCGGGAGCGAGATTGTCGGTCCACTCGACGTGCACGGCTCCAGGGATGCAGCCACCCCGCGCCGCCCGCGCCATCGTCCCGAGATACTCGCCGTCGGTTCGCGTGTCGAGGACCACCGCATCCGGCGACTCCAGCCGCTCGAGCACGTCCCGGTACGACGCGATGCGGCCGTCCACCCGCGTGCCGGTCCAACTCGTGGGGACGGGCGCCACCGGGTCGTTGCTCACGGGATGGCCACCCGCCTGCCATGCGCCGAAGCCGCCGTCGAGCAGACGCGTGTGCTCGTGTCCGAAGTACTCGAGCGCCCAGAACGCCCGCGCCGCGCGGTTGCCCGACTTCTCGTCGTAGACCACGACGCGGCGCGACGCGGCGACGCCGCGCATCGCCAGCAGGTGCTCGAGAATCCACAGGAACGCCCGCAGCGGCGCCGGATCGGTGTCCACCACACTGATCCCGAAGATGTCGAGGTGCACCGCGCCCGGCACGTGCCCCGCCGCCCACTGCTCGGCCGGACGCAAGTCGATGACGAGCGGCGCATCGTTCGCGCCGAGCTGCGACGCGAGCTCCGCCGGTCCAATCAGGAGATGAGGATTGACGTACCCCTTGGCGTTCTCGGCCATGCGCGCCATTGTACGGGGCTGCCCCGCCGCCGCGGCAATTGGCTTGAGGCTGGACAGGGCGCGGCGTAGGATGCAGCTGGCGGCCCCTTCCGCCAGGTGCCCATGACCGAACGCCTTCGGACGCAGGACGATGTGCCGGTCGGACGATTGCGGGGCTTTCGACCTCGTGTCCGGTCGATCGATTCGCACACCGATCCGTCGTCTCCGCTCAACCTCGACAAGCTGATTCACGAGCGCCTGCGCCTGGCCATCGTCAGCTCGCTGGCGGTGCAGGACAAGCTGTCGTTCAACGATCTGAAGACCCTGCTGCGCACCACGGACGGCAACCTGAGCGTGCACGCCCGCAAGCTCGAGGACGCCGGCTACATCAGCTGCACCAAGACGTTCGAAGGCCGTCTGCCGCGCAGCGAGTACTCACTCACCCGGGCCGGCCGCGTTGCCCTCGAACGCTACCTCGGTCACATGGAGGCGTTGATCACCGTCACGCGCGCCGGGAGCGCCGCCAAGGACGAGAACAGCGCGTAGCCTCGCGCCGTCCTATGCGACGGTATTCGTAAGCGTGCCGATACCGTCGATGCCGATGGCGATCTCGTCGCCGGCCGCGAGGGTGAACGCGTCCGGCGGCACGATGCCCGTGCCGGTGAACAGGTATGCGCCGGCTGGAAACGTCGTCTCGCGATAGAGCCACCCGGCCAGTTCGTCGATGCCGCGCTTGATCTGCCCGGTCGTCGTCTCGCCCTCGAAGACCGCCGCGCCGCCGCGCCGGATCGTCAGCCGGATCGTCGTGGTCGGCGGCAGCGGCGTGTCGGTGAACAGCAGCCCTGGCCCGAGCGCGCAGCTGCCGTCGTAGACCTTTGCCTGCGGCAGGTACAGCGGGTTCTCGCCCTCGATGTCGCGCGAGCTCATGTCGTTGCCGACCGTGTAGCCCACCACCCGCCCGGCGGCGTTGATCACGAGCACCAACTCCGGCTCCGGTACCGACCAGGACGCATCCTTCCGGATCCGCACCGCGCCGCCCGGCCCGACGACGCGCGACGATGTGGACTTGAAGAACAGCTCGGGGCGCTCGGCCTCGTAGACGCGGTCGTAGAACGTCGCGCCGCCGCTGTCGCGCGCCTCGTCCATCCGTGCGTCGCGGCTGCGGAAGTACGTGACCCCCGCCGCCCACACGTCCTGCGACCCGATTGGCGGCAGCAGGACCTGCGGCGTGGTGGCGTCGGTCTCCTTCGCGCGCGCGGCGTGCTCCTGCAGCAGCGCGAGCGGCGCCGCGTTCTGAAGCAGTGCGTCGATCGTGAGGTCGGCCAGCCGCAGGGACCGGCCGTCGGTGACGGCCACGAGGCCGTGGTCGGTGCTGTACAGCAGCATCAGGCGCTCCGGAGGTGCCAGCGATCGCCGTCAGTCGTCACCCGCGCGTCCTCTTCGAGCTTGCGCAGGTGCGCCAGTACGTTCTGGCGGGCGGCGGGTTTGAGTGCGTCGGCGGTGGCAGCATACAGCCGCTCGAGGATGGCGTCGGTGGTGTCCAGGCCGGCCGCGAGGCATTCGAGCACCTGTTGCTCGCGCGCCAGCCGGTGCGAGACGTAGCCGCGCAGCAGGGCGGCCGGCTGCAGGATCGAGTCACCGTGGGCCGGCAGGATGACCCGCGGCTGCAGTTCGAGGACGGCGCGCAGCGAGCGGAGATATGCCCGCAGGCTGCCGCCACGGTCGGCATGGATCACGACCGTGCTGCCGTTGATGGCCAGATCGCCGCCGAGCAGGATGCCGCTGTGCACTTCGAAGAAGCAGGAGTGGTCGGGTGCATGCCCTGGCGTGGCGAGCGCCCACACCTGCTGGGAGCCGGCGGCGATCATCGGCTCCTTCTCGATGACCTGCCAGGCGATGCCATCGGCGGCGGGAAGCGGGGCCCGCTTGCGGAAGGCAGCCGCCGGCCAGCGGTCGCGCACCGTGACCGCGCCGTCGATGTGATCGGGATGGTCGTGGGTGACGAGCACCTGCTGCAGCGGCCCGTCGCCGGCGGCCGACAGCGCCGCTTCGATGTCGGCGACAAACGCCGGCCCGCCCGGCGGGGCGTCCACGAGCGTCGGCACGTCGCCGTGCAACAGGTAGGCGTGCACCGCGCCGCCCGTGACGGCCGACTCGTAGGGAACTGTCAGTCTCGTGTAACGCATCGCACGCCTCGATCCGGGCCCGCGCCGCGGTCGGCGGTCGGTGGCGTGCGCGGTGACTTCTGTGTGGACGCTGCGGCGCGAAGGAGAAAGCTGAGGGCGCCGGGCAGCGTAAGGAGGAAGATTACGAGGAAGTACTTGACCAGGTAGGCCTGAAACTTCGAAGGCTCACCCACCCTGTCGGAAGAGGTCACATCCAACGGGGCTTGAAGGTAATTGGGATTGGATACCCGTCGTCCCTCAGCTCGAGACGCATTATGTGAAATCTTTCACAAAGCCGTCAAGCAAAAAACTGCGTTATGACAAGCACTTCAGTAACCGGCTTGTTTGCAGCAGTTTAGCGGCAGCCGCCCAGACCATCACGAGGCCGGGCGCTAGGCCTCGGGTTCGGCAGGCTGAAACAGGGCGCATACCGCGCCGGCCGGATCGCGGATCACGGCGAACTGGCCAGCCCCCATGTCCGTCGGCTCGCGGAGCACGGCGCCGCCGCGGGACACCACTTCCTCGACGGCAAACACCAGGTCCAGGACCGTGAAGTACACGAGCCACTGCGACGGCAGGCCTTCGTTGATGCCCCTGGCGTGGCAGATGCCGGTGACGTCGCGGCCTTCGAGGTTGGTCATCGCGAAGTCGGCATAGCCGTCCATGTCGACGTCGCGGTACTCCCAGCCGATCACGGCGCGATAGAAGTCGCGCACTTCGGTGGCGTTGTCGACCGTGAGGTCGACCCAGCCTATCTGCCCCGGTTGCATCTCGTCTGCCATGTCTGCGTCCCTCGGGTTCCGGGTTCCGGGTTCGTAGCCATCGACCTTCAGGTCGACGGTCATAATCTGCCGCTTACGTCACCGGCGCAATCCCCTCGTACGACGCAATCCGTTGGCGAAAGGCCGGCGGAATCGGCGCCGGCTGCTGCGTCGCGTAGTCGAAGAACACCTGCGCCGAGCGGCCGGTCGCGACGACCTGTTCGCCGCGCGCGACCTCGTAGGCGGCCCAGAAACTCGTGCGCTTCAGCTCGGTGACGGCGACGCGGATGGTCAGTTCGTCGCCCGGGTAGGCCTGCCCCTCGAAGTCCACCGTGACATGCGCGATGGCCATGCCGGTGAAGGGCACGTCGGGAACGACCGCCTTCCAGTAGTCGATGCGCGCTTCCTCGAAATACGAGAGATAGCTCGCGTTGTTGACGTGGCCGAAGGCGTCGCAATCGCCCCACCGCACCCGGATCGTCGTCGAGAACCGGTAGGTCGGGGCGCTCGCCGGACTGCTCACGCGGGCGCGACCTCGCTCATCACGAGCAGACGGGCCTGTTCCATCTGGTGCCGGTAGGCCTGCCAGCCGCGGAAGTTGTTGAACGGCCGGTCGTCGGGCCCGGCCATCGCCACGTGCTCGAACGGCGACCAGTGGCCGGCGTCGAGCAGCCGCTGGTGCAGCTGGCGGTCGGCGGCGATGTCGCGCGTGCCGACGTGGGTGAGATAGCTGACGCGCGCGCACCGCGCCACCGACACCTGCTTGCGCTCCTCCACCGGCAGCCCGTCATCGTCGGGGCCGGTGAACGGCAGGTGCCACTCGCCGGCCGCCCGCGCCATCGGCGTCGACGCGGTGTAGGCCTCGCGCATCAGATCGGCGAGCCGCTTGATCTCGGGCTGGGCGTCGGCGTGGCAGCGCAGCGTGAAGAAGTTCTCGTAAGTGGTCGACGACACGATCACGCTCGCCCACATCCACGGCTCGAGGACACGGTTGACGATCTGCTTGTGGACGCCGGTCGCCCGCAGCTGCTCGGCGTGCGCGAGCGCCGCGTCGCGGGCTGCCAGCCACTCCGCGGCGGCCTGCCGGGCGGCATCGTCGCCGAGCACGTCGCGGGCCTGCATGCCGGACTGGTTGCGGCCCCACTCGACCGGCAGCACCGGGTCGTCGCGCAGCTGCTGCATCAGCTTCGGCGTCGGGATGGCACGCGAGCTGGAGGCGTTGCGCGAGAACATCCGGTGGGTGTTGAACTCGGACAGCACGAATCGCGGAAAGCGCAGGACAAAGGTCGTCAGACGCTGGCCGGCCGGATTGACGCTGTCGAGCAGGACCTCGGCGTGGTAGGCCACGGCTTACTCGTCCTCCTCGTCGCCGGCCTCGGACTTGCGGTGATAGCGGCTGAACTCCTCGAGGAAGGTCAGCGAGTCGAATCGCTCCATCCGGTCGAAGAACAGCACGCCGTCGAGGTGATCGGTCTCGTGCTGGACGACCCGCGCCTGGAAGCCCTCGAGTTCGAGCGAGAACGGCTTGCCCTTGCGGTCGAGCGCCTCGATGCGGACGTGGGTGAAGCGGGGCACCCTGCCGCGGATGTCGGGGATGCTGAGGCAGCCCTCCCAATCCTCGCCCTTGGCATCGGACAGCGGCGTGATCAGCGGGTTGACGAACGGCAGCACGCGCATCTTGCCGGCCCCTTCGTCGAGACCGGCGACGAACAGCCGGACGCCCTCGTGCACCTGCGGCGCCGCCAACCCGATGCCCTCGTACTCGAGCATCGTGTCCATCATGTCGTCGATGAACTTCTGGAACACCGCGGCGCGAACCTCGGACGGATCGAGGGCGCGAGCTCGGCTGCGCAGCACCGGGTGGCCCATGCGGGCAACTTTGAGAATGGACATGAATTTGGTGGGGGCGCCTCCCCGAGGCGCCCTTTCACGTCAGGGCAGCTCGGGGAGCTGCCCCTACCTGCACGCTGTCGAATGACCTACGCGATCGTGATCGACCGATCGAGATAGACGTCCTGCAGCGCGTTGAGCAGCTTGACGCCCTCGGCGAACGGCCGCTGGAAGGCACGACGACCCAGGATCAGGCCCATGCCGCCGGCCCGCTTGTTGATCACCGCCGTCCGCACCGACTCGGCGAAGTCGTTCGACGTGCTGGCGCCGCCGCTGTTGATGAGACCGATGCGGCCCATGTAGCAGTTGGCGAGCTGGTAGCGCGTCATCTCGATCGGGTGGTCGCCCGGGATGAGGTCGCTGTACACCTTCGGGTGGGTCTTGCCGAACTTCAGCGCGGTGTAGCCGCCGTTGGTCTCCGGCATCTTCTGCTTGATGATGTCGGCGCCGATGGTCACGCCGAGGTGATTGGCCTGGCCCGAGAGGTCGGCCGACGTGTGGTAGTCGACGTCCTTGGTCTTGAACGCCGGGTTGCGCGTGTAGCACCACAGCACGGTGAGCATGCCGAGTTCGTGGGCGCGCGCAAACGCGGCGCTCACCTCCTGGATTTGCCGGGTCGACTCCTCGGAGCCGAAGTACACCGTCGCACCCACCGAGGTCGCGCCGAGTTCGAACGCCTGCTCGACGCTCGCGAACATGATCTGATCGTAGCGGTTCGGGTAGCTCAGGAACTCGTTGTGGTTCAACTTCACCATGAACGGGATCTTGTGCGCCCACTTGCGCGACACCGACGAGAGCACACCCAGCGTCGACGCCACGCAGTTGCAGCCGCCTTCATAGGCGAGCTTCACGATGCTCTGGGGGTCGAAGTAGATGGGGTTGATCGCGAAACTCGAGCCGGCCGAGTGCTCGATGCCCTGGTCGACAGGGAAGATCGACACGTAGCCGGTGCCGGCCAGGCGCCCCGTGTTGAGGATTTGCGCGTAGTTGCGCAGGACACTCGGCGAACGGTCGGTCTCGGAGAAAACCCGGTCGATGTAGTCGGGACCCGGCAGGTAGAGCGTGTCCTTGGGGAAACCCTTGGCCTTGTAGGTGAGCAGGGCCTCGGCGTCGTCGCCAAGGTACGAGTGGATCTCGGAAGTCGTGATGGTCGCGGTCATGAATGGTCCTGAGAAGACGTCGGGGGCAGACGAGCCCGTCGAAATTGTACCCGGTGGGCGGCCGGTGGACCGGGCCGGGGCCGGTCAGGCGACGGCCGCAGCGGCCCGATGCCCCGACACGACGGCACCTTCGATGGTCGCAGGCAGACCCGTGTCGGTCCAGTCGCCGGCCAGCAGCAGCCCGCGCACCGGCGTCTCCACGGCGCTCCGGGCCGGCTGCCCGGCAGCCAGCGAGAACGTCGCGTTGGGCTCGCGGACGACGCGGATGCGCTCGACCGTGGCGTGCTTGAGCGTCGGAACCGCCGCGGTGGCTTCCTCGATCGCGAGGTCGGCCAGCTCCTCGTTGCTGCGCCGCAGCACGTGGTCGGCGCCGCTGGCCACGAGCGTGATGTGGTTGGCCGACTCGCCGAACGCCCAGCGCTTGTCGAACATCCAGTGGAAGTTGCGCTGCGGCAGCCCGACGAACGCGGCCGGCAGCGACCCGCGCTCGAACCACAGGTTCACCGAGACGATCGACGACGACGCCCGCGCCGACTCGCGGGCGACGAGCTCGCGCAGCGGCCCCTGCTCGTGCCCCCGCAGCACGCCGGCCAGGCCGAACCACGGGACGGCGACGATCACCGTCTCGGCCCGCAGCGACGTGCCGCGCGTGTCCACGTAGCCGACCCGATCGCCTGCCAGCACGACGCGCGACAGCGCGTCCAGCCGCACATGCCCGCCCCTGGCTTCGAGATACGTGCGGCCCGGTTCGCCGAACACCTGGTGGAGCGGCCGGGCCGGCAGGCCGAGCGCCGCGTCGGCCGGATCGTCGCTGAACACCTGCCCGAGCACCCGCACGAACGGCGTCGCCTCGACCTGATCGATCGGCTGGTTGAGCGCCGCGATGGCCAGCGGTTCCCAGAGCAGCGCCACGAGCCGCGGCGTCTGGCCGTGGCGCGCCAGCCACGCCGCCACCGTCTCGCCGGGGTTGACCGGCGACGGGCCCTGCCCGTTGACCATCCGGCGCGCGGCCTTGAGCGGCCCGAGCATCCGCGTCGCGGCCAGCCGGTCGGACCAGGTCAGCGCCTTCCATCGCAGCAGGCCTCCGGCCAGGTGCAGCGGCGGCCGCCACGGCGGGCACTCGAGCCGCGTGATCGCGCCGCGGGTGTCGATGCAGGTGAAGGCCAGCTGCGGCTGGAACTGCACGGCGTCGGTGGCAGCGACCCGGGCAAGGTAGCGGCGGGTCTCGTGGTAGCACCCCATCAACACGTGCTGTCCGTTGTCCACGAACTCGCCGGATTCGCGGTCGAGGAACGACGTGGCCCGGCCGCCCAACTGCCCCCGCGCCTCGAGAATCAGCACCTTGGCGCCGCGCTCGGCAAGCGCCGTCGCCGCCGCCAGCCCGGCGCAGCCCGCACCGATGACGATGACGTCGGGGGACGTCATTTGACGGGGCGCAACGCGCCGGCGGCCGGCGGGAACGCCATCGTCCGCATCCAGGTGGTCAGGGCCAGCCACGCCTTGCGCACCTTCGGCACGCGGACGCGGCCTGAAAAGACGTCGCAGTCACGTGCGGCGATGCGGGCGAGCAGATCGCGGTAGATCACCCCCATGATGCGGGCCGCAACGAGCCGCCGCGCGTCTTCGGGCGGCAGAGTGGCATCGGCGCGGGCGAACTGTTCGCGGGCCCGCTGGGCCTGTCGTTCGAGGAGGGCCGAGACCGCCGGCGTGAGCTGCCCCGCCCGCAGCATCGCCTCGGTGACGCCGTGAGCGGCCAGTTCGTCGAGCGGGATGTACAGGCGGCCACGGGCGAGGTCGGCGGGCACGTCGCGGAGGATGTTGGTGAGCTGCAGCGCGAGGCCGAGCTCCTCGGCATACTGGCGCGTGCCCGGGTTCTGGTAGCCGAAGATCTCGATGCAGATCAGGCCGACAGTCGAGGCCACCTTGTAGCAGTACCCCCGCAGATCGCAGTAGGTGGCAAAGCGCGTCGGCGCCAGGTCCATCTCGCAGCCGTCGATCAACTGCTCGAACGGCAGCCGTGGGAGCGGGAAGCGGGTGGCGGCGTCCTGCAGCGCCCTCCCCTGAGGTGTGCGCGGGACCTCGCGGTCGAAGCAGGCCGCGACCTCGCGCCGCCATCCCTGCAGCGCCTCGCGCCGCTCGGCCAGCGGCTGCTCCTCGTGCTCGTCCACCTCGTCGTCCACGGCGCGGCAGAAGTCCCACACGGCGGTGATGGCGTCACGGCGGTCCGTCGAGAGGGCCAGGAACGAGTAGGCGAAGTTGGTGTCGCGACCCACGATGTCGCGTCGATTCTAAAGGGAGGGACGAGTTCCCTACCACCACAACACGCCGGCGGCGATCCGGATGAGGTCCAGCCGGGCGAGCGCGGGACGGGCGTGCAGCGAGCGCCGCCGAACGTCGAGCGTCCGGTCCAGCACGAGCGTACCGCCGCGCCACGTCGCGCGCAGTTCGTAGCGCAGGCGGCCATGTACGGCGTCGCACACCGCCCGCCCCTCATCGAACAACGCCTGCGTCCTGGCGCCGACGTCGGCCATCACGGCCCGCCACTCGGCGTCGGTCGTGCCGCTGTCCAGCGCCGACAGTGTGGCCCCATGCCGCCTCCGCACGTCGTCTGGCACGTAGAGCCGGCCGCGCCGGCGCCAGTCGTCGCCGAGGTCCTGCCAGAAGTTCGTCAACTGGAGCGCCGTGCAGACGGCATCGGAGCGGCGGGCTGCGGCCTCGTCATGCTGTCCGGCGATGCCGAGCACGAGACGGCCGACCGGGTTGGCCGATCGGCGGCAGTAGTCGAGGACGTCGGCCCATGTCGCGTAGCGGCTCGTGGTGACGTCCTGCGCGAAGGCCGACAGCAGGTCGTCGAACAGGCCGCCATCGAGCCCGCGGCTGGCGATCGTGTCGTGGACGGCGGCAAACGTCGCCTGCACGTCTGCGGCCGGCACCTGCCCGACGCCGGTCGCCGCGCGAGCCGCGGCGGGTTCCGCCTGCCGCAGCGCCCGCCAGGTGTCGAGCCACGCGAGCCGGTCCTGCGGCGGCGCCGTGCCCTCGTCGGCGAAGTCGTCGGCAGCCCGGGCAAATGCGTACACCGCCGCCACGTGCGGCCGCATCGACGCCGGCAACAGCCGCGACGCCACTGGAAAGTTCTCGTAGTGCGCCGCCGCGATCTGCTCGCAGCGGGCGTAGGCCTTGGGGAGAGTCAGCACGATTTCAGAATTTCAGAATTGCATCACCACTGCCACGGCTCGAATGCCGGCAGGGGCACCTATCGTGGTGTTCAACGTGACTCGCTGATGCCGGGGCTGACTCGGTGGTGCTGCCAATGATGATGAAATTCCCGACATTCTGAAATTCTGCAATTTCGCTGGCTATACTCCCGGTGTGCCACGCCTGTCCGGGCCGCTGCATCCGCTGCCCGACGCCCGCGCCCGCCGGCGCTTCCGCACGACGCTGCTCGCCTGGTATCGGGCCCAGGGCCGTGACCTGCCGTGGCGGCGGACGCGCGACCCGTACCACATCCTGGTCTCGGAAATCATGCTGCAGCAGACGCAGGTCGATCGCGTGCTGCCCAAGTACCAGGAGTGGCTGGAGAAGTATCCGTCGTTCGAGGTGCTTGCCGCCGCGCCCGAAGCCGACGTCGTCCAGACGTGGCGGCCGCTCGGCTACAACATCCGTCCCCGCCGGCTGCAGTCGATCGCGCGCGAGGCCGTCACGCGCTACGGCGGGCAGCTGCCGTCGGACCACGAGACGCTGCTCTCCTTCAAGGGCATCGGCGCCTACACCGCCGGCGCCGTCCTGAGCTTCGCGTTCGGCAAACGGGCGGCAATCCTCGACACGAACGTCGCCCGCGTGCTGTTCCGCGTGTTCGTGGGTGCGGGCGAGCCGAAGTCGCACGCGATGCTGAAGCACCTGTGGGAGCTCTCACGCACGGTGCTGCCGCACAAGCACGTGTTCGACTTCAACCAGGCTCTGATGGATTTCGGCGCCACGATGTGCACGGCCCGCAAGCCGCAGTGCCTGTACTGTCCGATGCGCCGCTCCTGCGCGCATCGGTGTTCGGTCGTCAAGGAAGCGTGAGGGACCGTCGGACAGGTCCGACGGTGGTGGGGATTCTCGCGCCAGTCATCGCGTGGTCAGCAGCGTGACCAGGTCGGCGTCGGCCTCGGGGAGCGGCAGCGACGCGAGCTCCCGGCGCGGCACCCAGCGCATGGCCTGACCGAGCTGCGGTTCCGGCTCATCGCGAAGCGTGACGGCGAAGAACTCGAGCCGCACGTGGACCTCGGGATAGGCATGCTCGGTCGTGAGCAGCAGCGCGCCGATGTCGGCCTCGCACCCCAGTTCCTCGCGGATCTCGCGGGCGAGCGCCTGCTCGCCGGTCTCGCCGGGTTCGCGCTTGCCGCCCGGGAATTCCCAGCGGCCCGCCAGGTGGGCGTCGGCGGCCCGGCGCGTGAGGAGGAAGGCATCGTCGCGCTCGACGACCGCCGCGCTCACGGTGATGGTGCGCGTCAAGGCAGCCGCGTGACGCGTGCGTCGCCGCCGGCAACGCGGACGATCGTGTCGGGTTCGGCGGCGTCGCGATGGACCATGGCGATGCCCAGGCGCCCCCGGCGCTGCGGCGACCAGCACGCGCTGGTGACGACGCCGACGGTCCTGTCCGCCAGCAACACCTCCGTGCCAGCCGGCCAGGGCGGCGCGTCCGGCGGTGCCGCCGCCTCGATCCAGACGAGCCGCCGCGCCACCCGGCCCTGCCCTCGGTGCAGGATGCGGATGACGATCTCCTGCCCGACGTAGCAGCCCTTGTCGTGGTTGATCGCCCGCGACTCGATGCCTGCCTCGAGCGGGATGGTGTCGTCGTGCATGTCGACGCCGAACCGCGGGCGCCCTGCCTCGATCCGCGCGGTGTCGAGCAGTCGATCGCTCGCCCGCGGCACGCGCGCGGCGAGCGCCTCGCGCCAGCCGTCGAGCCGCGGCACCGGGCCCACGACGTCGAGGCCGGCGACGCCGAACTCACGCGAACCGGCCACGAACGCCTCACCGTCGCCGAGCGCCGTTTGCGCGTGCTCGCCGAGCAATCGCAAGGTCTCGACCGAGGCGCCGGTCAGGCCGGCCACGGTGTCGGCAGCGCTCGGACCGAGCACCGTCAGGCAGCCGATCGCGCCGGAGACGTCAGCGACCGTGACGTCCTCCATGATGATGAACTGGTCGAGGCGGCTGAGCAGCGTGTCGCGCGCCGACGATGGCGTTTCGAGGAGGTATGAATCGCCACGATGGAAAACGCGCAGATCGGCGACCATGCGCCCCTGGGGCGTGAGATACGCCGAGTAGGCGCCCTCCCCCGGTGCCAGCCGCTTGATCTCCTGCGTCAGGAGCCCCTGCAGCCAGTCGCCCGCGTCGGGCCCGCGCACCACCAGGCGGGCATCGCGCGTCCCGCGGTCGGCCCAGACCGCGGCGCGGTGCAGCGCGTCGTACTCGTCGTCGAAAGTGAGGTCCATCCTGGACTGTTATCCTGAGCGAATGTCCGCCCTGCTCCGCTATTGTACGTGCCTCGTTCTCGCGCTCCTGGGCACGCTCGCGTCGGGCCCGGCGGCTGCGCAACCGGCCGCGCAGGAGCAGTGGGAGGCGACGTTCCGGATCCTGCTGCAGGGCCGCAACGTCGGCACCGAGAACATCTCGGTGGTTCGCGATCCCTCGGGCCTCACGCTCCGATCGTCGGGCGGGCTGGCTGGCGGCGGCTATGCCCTTCGCAGCTCCGAGATCGTCTACGACGCCACTGGCACCGCTCGCTCGCTGAAGATCGAGGCCCGCCTGAAGAACCAGGCCCTCCTCGTCGACATGACCGTCGCCAACGGCAAGGCCGTGGGCACGGTCACGCAGGGCGAGTCGCAGCAGCAGGTCACCCACGACGTGTCGGCCGATGCGGTGCTGCTGCCCAACAACGTGTTCGCTGCCGCGCAGGCCCTCGCCTACAGGCTGGTGACGCTCGAGGCCGGCGCGACGCTGCCGCTGTACATCGCGCCGCAGGCGCAGGTGAAGGCAACGCTGTCGGCGGTTGGCGCCGAACGCATGCAGACCGCCGCCGGGATGTTCGACATCCGCCGTCACGTCGTCGACGTGGAGAACCCGGGCGGGCCGCTCGTGCTGGTCGTCTGGGCCGAGGCGAAGACGGGGCATCTGGTGCGCTACTCGATTTCCGCGGCCGGGCTCGACGTGGTGCGCGAGGACCTCACCAGCGTGTTCACGCGCGCGGTGAAGGAACATCGCGACAACGATCAGACGCTGCTGATTCCGGCCCTCGGCTTCAACCTGGCGGCCACCGTCTCGCGGCCGGCCGGGCGCAGCGCGCCGGAACGCAAGGCGAAGAACGTCGAGAAGCTGCCGGCGATCGTCCTGGTCGGCGGATCGGGCCAGATCGACCGCGACTCGGTCGCGCACGGCATCCCGGTGATGGGCCAGCTCGCCGGACTGCTCGCCGATGCCGGCTTCCTGGTCGTCCGCTACGACAAGCGGGGCGTGGGGCAGAGCGGCGGACGCGCCGAAACGGCCACGTTGGCCGACTACGGCGAGGACGTCCTCGCGGTCGTGCGCTGGTTGCGCGACCAGAAGGACGTCGACGACAAGCGCCTGACCGTCGTCGGTCACAGCGAGGGCGGCGCCGTCGCGCTGCTCGCCGCGGCGCGCAGCAAGGACATCCGCTCGGTCGTGACGATTGCCGCGCCGGGGACGACCGGCCGCGAGCTGGTGCTGGAGCAGCAGCGGCGAGCGCTCGAGGCGTTGAAGCTCCCCGCCGAAGAGAAGCAGCGGCGCGTGGCGCTGCAGACGAAGATTCTCGACGCCGTGCTCAGCGGCCAGGGCTGGGACGACGTGCCCGAGGCGATGCGCAAGCAGGCCGACACGCCGTGGTTCCGCAGCCTGCTCGCGTTCGACCCTGCCCAGACGATGCCGAAGGTGAGGCAGCCGCTGCTGATCCTGCACGGCGAGCGCGACCGGCAGGTGCCGATCGCGGGCGCCGAGCTGCTGAACGGCCTCGCGCTGAAGCGCAGGCGCGGCACCGCGACGCTGATGGTGCTGCCCGGCATCAATCACCTGCTGGTGCCGGCGACGACCGGCGAGGTGGCCGAATACGCCAGCCTGACCGACGCGAAGGTCAGTCCTGACGTGGCCAAGGCGATCGCGGACTGGCTGAAGCAGCTGCCCTATTCGTAGCGTAGCGCGTCGATCGGATCCATGCGCGAGGCGCGCAGGGCCGGCAGCAGGCCGGCGACCATGCCGACGACCATCAGGATCGCCGTGCAGATGCCGAGCAGTTCCATCGACAGGACCAGGTGGATGTCTGTCTGCCGGGTCATGTCGTCGAGCAGTTCGGCGAGGAACGGCCGCGGGCTGAACGCCCACACCATCGCCCACGACGCCAGCACGCCGGTGGCCCCGCCGAGGAACGTGATGATGAAGGCCTCGACGAGGAACTGCAGCATGATCTCGCGCCGCCGCGCGCCGAGCGCCTTGCGGATGCCGATCTCGCGGGTCCGTTCGGTGACCGAGACGAACATGATGTTCATGATGCCGACGCCACCGATGGCGAGCGTCAGCACCCCGATGAACGTCAGCACGACCTTGAGGCCGTTGATGATCCCGTTGATCATCCCGATGTTCTCGACCGAGTCGTTGATGTTGACGGCGCGCTCGTCGGCCGACTCGAAGCGGTATTTCTTGGCGAGGGTCTCGCGTATCTGCCGCAGCGCCCGTCCCTGCTGCAGCGGATTCATCGTCTGCAGCACGATCGTCGAGACGTACGTCGTGTCCTGCAGCTCCCCCATCGTCGTCCACGGAATGAAGGCGCAGTACTTGTCGGGGGAGAAGTAGGAGGACATCTGCACCTTGTCCTCCATCACGCCGACGATCTCGAACGGACGGTTGCCGATCCGGATGGTCTGGCCCACCGCGGGCTGCGCACCGAACAGCTTGCGGGCCACCTCGTAGCCGAGAAACACCACGCGGCGGCGTTCGGCGACGTCCTCGTCGGACAACCAGCGGCCCTGGCCCTTGGCCGGCCGTTCACCACGCATCGACCCGTAGGCGACGTTGACGCCGCGCAGCGCAAAGGTCGACGACGTGTCGCCATAGGTCATCGGCAGCCGGTTCATGAACTCAGGGCTGATCGCCTTGACGACGGGCAGTTGCGCGAGCAGCGAGACGTCCTCCGGTTTCAGGCGGATGCGTCGGCCGGCGCGCTGTCCGCCGGCCTGCATGCTCGTCTGACCGGGGAAGAGCACTGCCACGCCGTCGCCGAAGGCGTTGCGGAAGCCCACCATCAGCGCGCCCTGGAAGCCGTTCCCGTAAGCCAGCAGCATCACGACCGACACGATGCCCCACGAGATGCCGAGCATCGACAGCCCGGCCCGCAGCCGGTTGCGCGACACGCCGTACACGGCCTCACGCACCACTTCCTTCAGCAGCTGGATCGTCCGGGCCGCGCCGCGGACGCGGCGGATCGGCGCGAGCGGCAGGGCGGAGTCGAGCGTGGCGAGGTCAGGGGGAGTCATGGCGGCTACATCTCGTACCTGAGCGCCTCGGTTGGCGGCAGCTGCGCGGCCCGGCGGGCCGGCAGAGTCGACGAGACGACGCCGATGAGCACCAGGGCGCCGAGCGCGAGCAGCGCGTTGGGCCAGGTGATGACCATGCCGGCGAAGCGGATCGGCAGCGTCGCCAGCGTGTTGACCGCCATGCAGAGCCCCACGCCGATCAGCATGCCGAGACCGCCGCTGATCATCGTCAGGAAGAAGCCTTCGAGGAAGAACTGCCGCTGGATCGTCCGGGTGGTCGCGCCCAGCGCCTTGCGCACGCCGATCTCGCGGGTCCGGTCCTTGACGGCGATCAGCATGATGTTCATGACGCCGATGCCGCCGAGCGCCAGCGTGACCAGGCCGACGACGCGGAAGAAGCTCGCCATCGCGGTGATCATCCGATCGAAGAACATCGTCTGCAGCGAGGTGTCCCAGACGTTGATCGCATCGCGATCGTCGGGATCGAACGCCTTGCGGCGGGCGAGGATGCCGCGGATCTCCCGCTCCAGCGGCCAGTCGATGTCCTCGACGCGGCCGGTGCGCGACCCGAGCACCGTCTGCAGGTTGTCGATGACGTCCTGCCGGGGCATCACCAGCATCTGGTGGATGCTGCCGGCCGGTGCGTCCGGGCGCGGCAGGAACTTGGCCATCACCGCGAACGGCACGAAGATCTTGTTGTTGTCCGGCCCGCTGTAGCTGCTGTCCTGGTCCTTGCGGCGGATGCGCCCGACGATCGTGTACGGCGTGCCGTTGATCAGCACCTGCTCGCCGACCGGATCGCGATCGCCGAACAGCTGCTTGCACATCTCCCAGCCGATGACGGCCACCTGACTGGCGCTCTGCTCGTCGGTCCAACTCAGTTGCCGGCCCCGATCGACCTCGATCGTCCGCATGAACATGTACGGCGGCTCGACCCCGTGCACGGTGACCGAGGCCTCGTTGTAGGCGCTCTTGACCTTGGTGCCGCGCTGGATCTCCGGACTCACCAGGTTGACGAGGCGGCCCTGCGCCTTCACCGCCCGCGCATCGTCGGCCGTCAGGGTGACGATCCGGCCGGCCCGTTCGCCGCCGGCCTGCAGCGTCGTGCGCGAGCCCCAGACGATGCTCATGTTGCGGCCGAACTCCCGCAGCACCGCGTCGTTGCCGCGCCGGAAGCCCTCGCCGAGCGCCGACAGCACGACGATCGACACGATGCCCCACATGATGCCGAACATCGTGAGGAAGCTCCGCAGCTTGTTGGCGCGGAGGTTGTCGATCGCCTGGAGGAACGATTCGCGCATGGTGGCGGGTGAAGTCGTTGCCTACGACGGCAGGATGACCTTGTCGCCCTTCTTGACGCCCTGCAGCAGCTGGGCGCGGGTGCCGTTGCTGATGCCGACCTTCACGGGCACCCGGCGGCGTCCGGTCGGCTCGTTCGGATCGAACAGATCGACGAAGGCCTGGCGCTGCGCGTCGTAGCTGAGGGCCGCCTCCGGCACGATCAGCGAGTCGGGCCGCTGCTCGAGGATGATCTCGGCGTTGGCCGTCATGTTGGCCTTCAGTTCGTTGCCCGGGTTGTCGATCGAGACCTTCACCTCGAAGGTGGTGACGTTGTCCTTCTCGGTGCCCATCGGCGAGATCAGCGTGACGCGGCCGTCGAACTTCCTGTCCTTGAACGTCTCGACCCCGATGCGGGCCACCTGCTCGAACTTCACCTGGCCGATGTCGGCTTCGTCCACCTTGCCGCGGACGAACACTTCCTTGATGTCGCCGAGCGTCATGACGAGCGTCGCGTTGGCGCCGAGGTTGAGGATCGACGAGACCGGGCTGCCGATTTCCACGTCGCGGGTCAGCACCATGCCGGAGATCGGCGCGCGGATGGTCGCGTTGCGCAGTTCCTCCTGGGCGCGCTCGAGGTTGGCGCGGGCCTGCGAGACCTGCGCGGCGGCTTCCGACACCCGCGCCTGCGACACCACGAGCTGGCCCTTCGCCACTCTCTGGCGATTGATCGCCTGCTCGTAGGCGCTCTGCGCGACGTCGAACTCGGACTGCGCCACGAGCTTCTGCGCCGCCAGATCCTCGGCCCGCCTGGCCGCACGCTTGGCGAACTCCACGTCGGGGCCCTCGGCCTCGACCCTGTTCTTCTCCAGTTCCGCGCGAGCGCCGAGCAGCGCCGCTTCGGCCGCCTGGACGTTGGCGCTGGCCTCGCGGACGCTGGCCTGCAGGTTCTCCTTGTCCAGTTCCGCGAGTACGTCGCCGGCCTCGATCACGTCGCCGACGTCGACGTGCAGCTGCTCGATGATGCCGTTGGCCTTCGACTTGATCTCCACCTTCGAGATCGGTTCCACCTTGCCGGTCGCCACGACCGAGCGGACCATCGTGTCCTGCTCCACCGTCGCCAGCCGGGAGGGCTCGAACGTCGCAGCCGCCGGGGTCATGCTCGACCACGCGTACAGGCCGCCGCCCACCACCAGCACGCTTGCCGATCCAAGGGCGAGGCGCCTGTTCATCTTCGTCATCATCGGAGTCTCCGGTGTGGCCGTGGGGCCGCTCTGCCGAACGCTTGCTTGGACGGAGCGGTTCGTCCCTGAGTTCGTTCCTCGCGGCCCGCCGCGTCGGGCCATCGCGCTCCTGGCGAGGCTCCTGCTGGCACAACGCCGGCGGCACCGGCTGGTTAACGCCTTCCCACCGGGACAACCGATCACGCCGCCCGATCAGCCTGAACTTCCTGCGCCGGCCGCGACGAAGCCGGGTAGAATCAGCCGGCCATGGTCATCGGCATCCCCCGCGAACTGCTGCCCGGAGAGGACCGCGTCGCCCTCGTGCCGGCCGCCATCGCGCCACTCGTCAAGTCGGGCGCGCAGGTCGTCGTCGAACGGGGCGCCGGGGTCAGCGCCGGCTGTCCCGACGATGCCTACACCGCCGCCGGAGCGCGCCTTGCGACGCGCGATCAGGTGTTTGCAGAAGCCGACGTGCTGTTGCAGGTACGCACGCCGGGCGCCGCCGGGGTGCACGGCGCGGCCGATCTGGAACGCCTCGGGCCCCGCCACACGGTGATCGGGTTTGCCGACCCGCTCGGAAGTCCAGACGCCTCCCGCGGCGTGGCAGAACGGGGCGCGTCGCTCATCGCGATGGAGCTCATCCCCCGCATCACCCGCGCCCAGAGCATGGACGCCCTGTCGTCGATGGCCAACATCGGCGGCTACAAGGCCGTGCTTCTGGCCGCGGCGACGCTGCCACGGCTGTTCCCGATGATGATGACCGCGGCCGGCACCATCTCGCCGGCCCGCGTCTTCGTGATCGGGGCCGGCGTCGCCGGCCTGCAGGCCATCGCCACGGCCAAGCGCCTGGGCGCCCGGATCGAGGCCTACGACGTGCGGCCGGCCGTCAAGGAACAGATCGAGAGCCTCGGCGCCAAGTTCGTCGAACTGCCGCTCGACACCGCCGCGGCCGAAGGACAGGGCGGGTACGCGGCTGCCCAGGACGAGTCCTTCTACAGGCGCCAGCGCGAGACGATGGCGCGGGTCGTGGCGCACAGTGACGTGGTCATCACCACCGCGGCGATTCCCGGCAAGAAGTCGCCCGTGCTGATCACGGCCGACATGGTCGCGTCGATGCCGCCGGGCTCGGTCATCGTCGACCTGGCGGCCGAGCGCGGCGGGAACTGCGAGCTGACCGTGGCCGACCAGACCGTCGTCGCGCACGGCGTCACCATCCACGGCCCGACCAACCTGCCCGCCACGGTGCCGTTCCACGCCAGCCAGCTCTACGCCAGGAACCTGACGACGCTGCTCACCCACCTGCGCAACAAGGAAGGCGGCCTCGTGATCGACCCGGCCGACGAGATCACCCGCGAGGTCCTCGTCACCCACAAGGGTGAGGTGACCGCGCCGCGCGTGCGTGAGATGCTTGGACTCGCGCCGCTCCCCGCCCCGACCCCGGCCGGCGCCTCAGTCTGACCACTCAGTGACCATGTGGATTCTCAGGACCGTCCAGGGCCAGGAGCCTGCGCTCACCTTCAGGCTCATGCCGGGGACCATCAAGACACTCGGGCGCGCCGTCCGCGCCGACTTCATCGTCGATGCCGCGATGGTGTCGCGCCTGCACTGCCGCCTCACCGCCCAGCCCACCGGTCAACTCGAAGTCGAAGACCTCCAGAGCACGAACGGCACGTACGTGAACGGCCGGCGCGTCCACAAGGCGACGCTGCTGCCGGGTGACACGCTGCGGGTCGGCCGCGTCGACCTCGTGCTCGTGCACGCCCCGCTCAACCAGGTCGAAACGACGCTCGAAGTCGGGGGGTGAGTTCCTCGGCCCTCAGCACACAGAAACGCGACAGAGAGAGTTGAAAGGGCCAAAGGGCCGAAAGGGCAAGAAGGACGCCCTTTTTGAACGTTTCGAACTTTTCGCCCTTGCCGTTGTCAGCGCAACTGACCCAAGAACGGATTGCTCCGCCGCTCTTCGCCGATCGTCGTCGTCGGGCCGTGACCGGGGTACACGCGGCAGCGATCTCCGAGCGGGAACAGCACGTCGCGTACGGACCGCAGCAGCGCGTCGAGGTCCCCACCGGGCAGGTCGGTCCGGCCGATCGAGCCCGCAAACAGGGTGTCGCCCACGAAGAGATCCTCACCGGGAGCCCCGGTCGGCCCGATCTGCAGGCATACCTGTCCCGGACTGTGGCCCGGCGTGTGCAGCGCCTGCACGGTGTAGCCGCCGAAGGTCCACGCCGACTGCTCATCGAACCACGCGTCGATCGGCGGCTGCGGCCGCATGCGGAGGCCGAACGCGATGCCCTGCTGGACGGCGCGTTCGTACAGGAACAGGTCGTCGCGGTGCAGCACGAGGGGCACCTGCCACTCGGCCTTCGCCTCGATGCAGCCGGAGATGTGGTCCAGGTGCGAGTGCGTCAGCATGATGTAACGCACCGTGACGCCCAGTCGGCGGACAATGGCGATCGACTGCTCGACCTCGTCGCCGGGATCGAGGACGATCGCGTCTCCCGTTTCGGGGCAGGCGATCACGTACCCGTTCTTTTCGAACGGCGGCACCGCACTCGACTCGATCAGCATGTCGGTCACTCTCGCACACGTACGGGCGGCGGCCCACCGCATCGGTCCCTACGTCCGCCGCACACCGCTGCTGCGCGCCGAGGCGCTGTCGCGCGCGACCGGGCGTGACGTTCATCTGAAACTCGAGACGCTGCAGATCACGCGCGCCTTCAAGCGGCGCGGTGCCTGTAACGCCCTGCTCGCCCGGCTCGAACGCGACGGCCGCCTGCCGCCGCTGGTGACGGCCTCGGCCGGCAATCATGGTCTGGCGGTCGCGAGCATCGCCGTCGAACTCGGGGCGTCGGTCACCATCTACGTCCCGGCTGACGCGCCGCGCGCCAAACTCGACCGCCTGCGCGGGCCGGGCATCACGATTGTCGCCGACTGCCAGGACTACGACGAGGCCGAGGCGCGCGCCATCGCCGCGGCCGACGGCACGGGCGCGTTCGTGTCGCCCTACAACGACGCCGACGTCATCGCCGGCGCCGGTACGATCGCCCTCGAGGTGCTCGACGACCTCCCCGGCTGTGGTGCGATCGTGGTCCCGACCGGTGGCGGCGGACTCCTGTCCGGCGTCGCGATCGCTGCAGACGGCCGGGCGCCGGTCGTTGGCGTGGAGCCTGCACTGAACCCGGCGTTCACCGAGGCGCTCGCCGCCGGGCACATCACGACGATTGCACCGGGCCGGTCGCTTGCCGACGGCCTGCTCGGCAACCTCGAGCCGGGCGCGCTGACGTTCGACCTCGTTCGCGCCGCCGGCACGCCCATCGTGCTTGCCCCGGAACCGGCCATCGTCAACGCCGTACGCGCGCTGTTCGAGCACGAGCGTCTCGTGGCGGAAGGCGCCGGCGCGGTCGGCCTGGCCGCGCTTCTCGATGGCCGGCTCGACCGCTGGCCCGACCCGCTCGTCCTGCTGGTCACGGGCGCCAACGTCGACATCGCGACCTTCGCGCGCGTCATCGAGGGCGACGCGGGGCAGCGGCGCGACGCGTCGATGACATGACGTTCAGCGCACTGCTGCTGCACAACCCGTCGTTCCGCCGGTTGTGGACCGCGCAGGTGGTGAGTCAGCTGGGCGATTGGTTCAACGCGGTGGCGGTCTATGCGCTGCTGCTCGACCTGACCGGCTCGGCGACGCTGGTCGCCGCGATGATGGTCGTGCAGCTGTTGCCGCTGGCGCTCGTCGGACCGATCGCCGGCGTCGTCGTCGACCGGATGTCGCGGCGCACGCTGATGATCGCTGCCGACCTGGCCCGCGCGGTGCTCTTCGCGGGCCTCGTGCTGGTGCGGTCGGCCGATCAGATCTGGCTGGCATTCGTACTCGTGACGCTGGGCGTCATCGCGACGGCCTTCTTCGAGCCGGCGCGCACCGCGATGCTGCCCGACGTGGTGCCGCGCGAGCACCTCATGACCGCCAACGCGCTGTCGGCAGCGACGTGGGCGGTGATGCTCGCGATCGGCGCGTCGGTCGGCGGCGCCATCACCGTCATGGTCGGCCGCGACGCCGCGTTCGTCTGCAATGGCCTGTCGTTCCTGGCGTCGGCCGCCGCACTCCGCGGCCTGCGCGTGGCCGAGACGCACCATGCCGCCGCGGGCGGCCGCAACGTGCGCGTCCGCGACGGGCTCCTCTACCTCCGCGAACACCGTGCGACGCTCGGGCTGCTCAGCATCAAGGGCGTGTGGGCGGTTGCGGGCGGGATGATGCTGCTGCTCACGGTCTTCGGACAGCGCGTGTTCCCGGGCGACGGCGAAACGGCGGCGCGCGGCATCGGCGTGCTGTTCGGGGCACGCGGCGTCGGCGCGGTCGGTGGGGCACTGCTGGCACGCGCCGTCCAACGGCTCGACGCGCGCCAGTTGCGACGGCTGGTGCCGTTTGCTTACGCGCTCGCGGCGCTTGGCTATTTGACGCTCGCCAACGCCCCAAGCCTGGCGGTCGCCGCGATCGGCGTCGTGTGGGCCCACGCGTTCGGTACGCTGCTGTGGGTGATCAGCAGCGTGCTGCTGCAGCTGGCGGTGGATACGCACGTGCGCGGCCGCATCTTCGCGCTGGAGCTCGCGCTGCACACGCTCGTGTCGGCCTCGGCCATCCTCCTCACGGGCATCGGGCTCGATCGCCTGCTCGTGCCGCCGCGCACGCTCGCCACATGGCTCGGCGCGTTCTTCTTCGCACCCGCGATCGCGTGGGCGGTCGCGCTCGCTGTTCGACCGCGGCGCGGCAGCGGTCCGGTGTAGGCGCCTTCCGCCTACGCCAAGGCTACGGCGGACAAGCCGGGGAGCGCGCCTTCGTTCGCGACAGCCGGTCGACGTTCGTCGTTCCGTCGTCGCTCATTTCGCCTTCGGCTTGCTCGGACGAATCTCCACCCGGCTCGGCAGACTCCGGGCCGAATGGGCCAGCAGATCGAACACCACCTGCGCGACATCGTCCGTCGACAGCTTCCAGTCGTGTTCGGGCGAGTCCCCGCCGGACGAAAAGGACGTCTGCACCGATCCGGGCATGACCGTCGACACGCGGATGTCCTCCTGCCTGACTTCGAGCATGAGGGACTCGGCAAACGCGTTCAGGCCTGCCTTGGACGCGCAGTAGGCGGCGCCGCCGGCAAACGAGTTGCGGCCGGCCAGGCTGCTGATGTTGATCACCCAGCCGCCGCCCCGTGCACGCAGTGCCGGGATCGCGGCTTTCGTGCACAGGAAGACACCCGTCAGGTTCGTGGCGATGAGCCGGTGCCAGGCCTCGACCGGCATGTCTGCAACGTTGGCGAACGTGCCCACGCCGGCGTTGTTGATGAGGGAGTCGAGTCCGCCGAACCGCGAGGAGGCCGTCCGGACCAGCGATTCGGCCACCTCGGGATCGGCGACGTCGCCCCTGACGACCGCCACCGCGTCACCGAGTTCGCGGCAGACGGCGTCCAGATGTTCCTGCTTGCGCCCCGACACGACGACGCGGGCACCCCGCGCGACGAAGCCGCGCGTGATGGCCAGGCCGATGCCACGGCTCCCTCCGGTGACGATGGCGACGTGCCGCTCGAGTTGAGGCTGGGAAGTCATGCCCTTACACTACCGGGGTCGCGCGGCCCGTGCCACGCACCTCGTCCATGCCCTTCGTCGCCATTCTCGGAGCCGGTCCGCTCGGCGGTGCGCTCACGTACGCACTGGCGTCGCACGGCAGGTTCGAGGACGTTCGCCTCATCGATCCCGAGAAGACCCTGGCGGCAGGCAAGGCCCTCGACATCCTGCAGTCGGGCCCCGTGGACAGCTACAGCACGCGGGTTTCCGGCAGCGCGTCGCTCGATGCGGCGGCCGGGGCCTGGGTCCTGGTGCTCGCCGACCCCGTGACGCCCGATCCGCTCACGCACCTCCGGGAATTGCACCGCCGATCGCCCGGCGCGATCATCGTCGCGGCCGACGCCGCGCATCATCTCGTGCTGGCACGCGCCGTCGCGACCGGGGCAGTGCCGCCCGACAGGCTCGTCGGCGCCGCGCCCACGGCCGGGGCCGCGGCCGCGGTGGCCCTGCTCGCCCTCGACGCCGACACGAGTCCGTCCGACGTGCAGGTGGCGATCGCGGAACGCAGCGGCGCCCCCGGTCGCTGCGACGTCGACTGGTCGCGAACCACGATTGGCGGCGTGACAGCCGAGGAACGGCTCCGCCGGGAGCAGCGGGTTCGCCTCGAGGCCCGCCTCACGGGCCTGTGGCCTCCCGGACCGCTGACGCTGGCGAGCGCCGCGGCTCGGGTGGCCGAGGCGGCCTGGTTCGGATCGCGCCGCGCCTGGCCCGCCTGGTGGGTCACCGACGGCGGCACCGCGTCGCCCGCCGTACACGAACTGCGCTTCTCGCCTGGCGGTCGCATACGCGCTGCCGCTCCCGCCGGTTCCGAGGCGGGACGGGCGAGCACCGGCGCCGGGCGCTGACGTGCTGACACCCCTGCTCGTCGTCGCCTTCCTCGTGGCGGTGACGGCGCTGTACGTCGCGGCAGAGTTCGCGGCAGTCTCGGTGCGCCGCAGCCGCATCCGCCAGCTGGCCGAGGACGCCAACGGCACGGCGCGACGCCTGCTGCCCGTGCTCGAGGACGCGACCGCGCTCGATCGCTACATCGCCGCCTGCCAGGTCGGCATCACGCTGTCCAGCCTCATCCTGGGCGCCTACGGGCAGATCGCGTTCGGCCCGGCGCTCTCCGACCTGCTCCAGTCGCAGTTCCGCCTCGATCCGCTGGCGGCGGCATCGACGTCGGCGGCGCTCGTGCTGCTGGTGCTGACGGGGGGCGCAATGGTGGCAGGCGAACTCGCGCCCAAGTCGCTCGCGCTCGAGTACCCCACCGAAGTCGCGCTCTACACGTACTGGCCGATGCGCTGGTCGCTCTGGGCGCTCAGCCCGTTCATCTGGTTCCTCAACGGCTCCGGCACGTTGATCCTGCGCCTCTTCGGCAGCGCCCACGGCGCGCACCGCCACGTGCACTCGCCCGAGGAGATCGAACTGCTGATCGCCGAGAGCCACGACGGCGGCCTGCTCGAGCCCGACGAGGTCAGGCGGCTGCAGCGCGCCCTGCGCTTCAGCCTCCGCACCGCGGGCCAGATGATGACGACGCGCGACCGCATGCAGGCGATCGACGAATCGACGCCGCTCGACCAGGTGCTCGCCGTCGCGCTCGAGTCGTCGCAGGCCTACGTGCCCGTCTATCGCGACAGCCTCGACACCGTCGTCGGCATCGTCAACACCAAGCGGCTGCTCGTGCGCCACGTCGAGGAGCGGCCGGTCCAATCGTTGCGCGAGCTCATGCAGCCGGTGCTCACCGTGCCGGCGACGCTCACGGGGGATCGGCTCGTCGCCGAGCTGCGGCGGCGGCGCGCCCACCAGGCACTCGTCGTCGACGAGCACGGCGCCGTGGCCGGCATGGTGACGCTCGACGACGTGCTGTCGTCGCTGCTCGGCCCGACGCCCGACGAGTTCACGCAGAGCTCGCTGCGCATCAAGGCGCCGCGCGCCACGAGGTCGCGCACATGACGACGCTGATCGTCATCGTGGCGGTGCTGGTGCTGCTGAACGCCCTGTTCGTCGCGGCCGAGTTCGCCATCGTCGGCACGCCGCGCGTGGCGATCGAGAAGCGGGCGGCGGCGGGCAATCGCGTCGCGCAGCGGGTGCGCGCCATCCTCGAGGACCCGCAGAGGCAGGACCGCTTCATCGCGACGGCGCAGCTCGGCATCACGCTCGCGAGCCTCGGGCTCGGCATGTACGGCGAGCACGAGGTGGCGCGTCGCCTCGAGCCATGGCTGGACGGTTTCGGGCCGGCCAGGTACATCACGGCTCACACGCTGGCGAGCATCATCGCGGTCGCGATCCTCACCTACGCGCACATCGTCTTCGGCGAGATGGTGCCCAAGTCGATCGCGCTGCAGCGGGCCGAGCGCACGGTGCTGTGGATCACGCCGGTGATGCTCGTGATCCAGACGCTGTGCCTGCCGCTGGTGCGGGTGCTCAACATGCTGGGCAACCTGCTGTTGCGCGCGATCGGCATCCGGCGCCAGCAGCGTTCGCACGAGCACATCTATTCACCCGAGGAGCTGTCGCTGATCGTGTCGGAGAGCGAGGCGGGCGGCATGCTGCGCGCCGAGTCCGGCAAGATCCTGCGGGAACTGTTCGCGTTCGGCGACCTCACGGCGCGCGAAGTCATGACGCCGCGAGTGCGGCTGGCGGCGCTGCCGCTCGGCGCCGACGCCGAGTTCGTGAGGGCGATGGTCCGCCGGCAGCCGTATACGCGCTACCCGGTGTACGAGGGCGAGATCGATCGGTTGACCGGCATGGTCAACGTCAAGGATCTGCTGCTGCTGAAGGCCACCGGCGCACCGCTCACCGCCGACATGGTGCGACCGATTCCGGCAGTGCCGGAGACCGCCACGCTCGACGTCGTGCTCGAGGCGCTGCGCGACGAGCGCGCGCAGATGGCGGTGGTGATCGACGAGCACGGCGGCACGGCGGGCGTGCTGACCCACGAAGACCTGTTCGACGAGGTGATCGGCGAAGTACCCGAAGGCACGACCGAGCGCACCAGCATCTACCGCGATGCCAAGGGCGTGCTCCGGGTGGCTGGCACGGCGCGCGTCGAGGAAGCCGGTGAGGCGCTCGGCGTCACGCTCGAGCACGACGAGGTCGACAGCGTCAGCGGGCTGGTGCTGACGCTGCTCGGGCGTCCGCCGCACGTCGGCGACGTGGTCACCTACGATCACGTGCGTTTCGAGGTGACCCGCGTCGAGGGGCTCGGCGTCGCCGAGTGCATCGCTGAAACCGAGCCCGCCGACGATTCCGCCACGACGTGAGTGAGGGCGGCGGCCGCCGGCCTCACGCCGCCGTGTGGAGTGTCAGGCCGCTGTCGAAGTCGGCCAGCCGTTCGCGCAGGATCAGCCGTCCGCGATGCAGGCGCGACTTGAGCGTCTGGTTCTTCACCTTGAGCACCTGGCTGGCTTCCGCGGTCGACAGCCCGTGGATGTCGCGAAGCACGATCGGGGTCCGGTAGATCTCCGGCAGATCCTGCATGGCCAGGGCGAACCGCTCGCGCAGTTCGGCGCGCAGCAGGGCTTCGTCGGCCAGTCCCGACCAGTCGGCCGGTTCCCGCAACCGACGGACGCCGTCTTCCTGCTCGAATCCCATCTCGCTCTCGGAGACTTCAGCCGGCCTGGTGAACCGGCCGTTGCGCAGGCGCGACATCGCGGTGTTGAACGTGATCCGGTAGATCCAGCTCGAGAGAGCCGAGTCGCCACGGAACGCCGCGACCTTCTTGATGACCTTCATGAGGACGTCCTGCGCCACTTCTTCGGCGTCCTCGCGGTTCTTCATGTATCGGAACGCCAGCTGGTAGACCTTGGTGCCGTAGTCGCTCGCGAGTGTGTCGACGGCGGTGGGGTCGCCTGCCTGCAGCCTGGCTATGAGTGCTCGCTCGGAGTTGCTGTCCTTCTTCATCACGCCTCCGTATGCATGAACACCGGAGGGTCGGGATCTATTCCAAGGAGCGGCGAAGGTGCCGTCGTCGTCGGGACGATTCAAACGAGCAGACGCTCGAAGACCCGGCAGACGTGGGCGACGACGTGCGCCTCGACCTCGGCCATCGGCGGCCCCTCGTCCAGCAGGCGGGCGAGCGACGTCACGCCACGGTCGGTGATGCCGCAGGGGACGATCAGGCCGAAGTGGTCGAGGTCCGTGCTGACGTTGAGTGCGAAGCCGTGGCTGGTCACCCAGCGCGAAAGCCTGACGCCGATGGCAGCGACCTTCTCTTCGCCGACCCACACACCGGTCAGGCCCGGCTTTCGATGGGCGGCCAGGCCGTACTCGCCGCAGACGCCGATCAGCACGGTCTCGAGATCACGCACGTAGCGGTGGGCGTCCTGCCTGTCGGGCTTCAGATCGAGCACGGGGTAGCCGACCAGCTGGCCCGGTCCGTGGTAGGTCACGTCGCCGCCGCGCCCCGTTTCGTGCAGCGTCACGCCGCGCGCCTGCAGTTGCTCGTCTGTTGCCAGGACGTGATCGCGCGACTGCCGCACCTTGACCCCGAGCGTGATGACGGGCGGATGCTGCAGCAGGACCAGCGTGTCGGGGATGGTGTCGGCCTTGCGCGCCGCCACGAGATCGGCCTGCAGCACGAGGCCGGCCTCGTAAGGCACCAGCCCGGCGTGCTGCACGCGGAGCGGACGCATCAGCCCCAGGACTCGAGACGTTTCTTGACCCGGCTCATGAACTCGTCGGCGATCACACCGTCCACGAGCCGGTGGTCGAAGCCGAGCGTGAGGTAGCCGCGCTGGCGGATCGCGATCATGTCGTCGACCACCACCACGCGCTTCTCGATCGTACCGACGCCGAGGATCGCCACCTGCGGCTGGTTGATGATCGGTATGCCGAACTGCGCGCCGAACGAGCCGGGGTTGGTGATGGTGAAGGTCCCGCCCTGCACGTCCTCGGGCTTCAGCTGCTTGGCGCGGGCCCGGTCGGCGACGTCGGCGATGCCCTTCGCGAGCCCCAGCAGGCTTCTTTCGTCCGCCTTCGGTACGACCGGCACGATCAGGCCCCAGTCCAGGGCCACCGCGAACCCGAGGTTGACGTCCTTCTTGTAGACGATGTTGTGGCCGTCGAGGGCGGCATTGAGCAGCGGCGCCGCGCGCAACGCGTCGGCCACCGCTTTCGCGATGAACGCCAGGAACGTCAGCTTGGCGCCAGCCCGCTCGAATTCGTCCTTCTGCGCCTGGCGGGCGGCGGCGACCTTCGTGAAGTCGACCTCGAACACCGTGTGCACGTGCGCCGACGTGCGGCGGCTGTACACCATGTGCTCGGCGATCTTGCGGCGCATCACCGACAGCGGCTGGATGTCCACCGCCTCGCCCGGCTGGAAGGCCGGGATGTGCAACCCGGCGCCCGGCCTGGCCGCCGGCGACGCCGGCCGGTCGTCGAGGAACTGCAGGATGTCCTGCTTGGTCACGCGGCCGCTGATGCCCGATCCGGTCACCTGCGCGAGGTCGACCTGGTGCTCGGCCGCGATCCGCCGCACCAGCGGCGACGACTTCTGCCGGCGCCGTAGGGCGGTTGCCTCGTCTGCCGACAGCGCGTCGACGTCGCTGACCGCCGCGCCGGCGCGAGCCTCGTCGTCGCGGCCGGGAGCCGGCCCTGGCTGCGCCTGTTCGGCCGCCGCCGATGTGTCCTGCGCGGGAGCTGGCGTGCCGTCCGGCTGCGAATCCGTCGACGTGGAGGCGGGTTCGGCAACCGGCGCCGAGCCGGCCTCGCCGAGCACGGCCACGACCGTGTCGATGGGAACGGTGTCGCCCTCGAGGGCGCGGATCTCGAGCAGCACGCCGGCCGCCGGCGACGGGATCTCGGCGTCCACCTTGTCGGTGGAGATCTCGAACAGCGGCTCGTCGCGGTCGACGGTGTCGCCGACCTTCTTGATCCAGCGGACGACGGTGCCCTCGGCGACCGACTCCCCCATCTGGGGCATGACGACGTTTGTAGGCATAGCACTTCGGCCTTCGGCCTACGAGCCTACAGCCTACCGGGGACTGGTAGGCTGTAGGCTGCAGGCTGTAGGCGGCCGGTTACATGTGGATGGCAGCTCCGTGCGCGGCGTGTGCCGCCTCACCCACTGCCTCGGACATCGTCGGGTGCGCCTGGATCGTGCGGATCAGCTCCTCCACCGTGCACTCGAGCCGCAGGGCCAGCGTCGCCTGTGCCACGAGCTCCGTCGCCCGCGGACCGATCATGTGGACGCCGAGAATCTCGTCGTACTTCGCCTCGGCGACGATCTTCACGAAGCCCTCGGTCTCGTTGGCGATCTTGGCGCGGCCGAGGACGCCGAACGGGAACGTGCCGATGCGGACGTCGTAGCCGCGTTCCTTCGCCTGCGCCTCGGTGAGCCCGACGCTGCCGATCTCCGGATCGCAGTACGTGCAGCCCGGCACGTGATCGTACGTGATCGGGCGCACGTGCTGACCGGCGATGCGCTCGGCGACGAGGATGCCCTCGGCCGACGAGAGATGCGCGAGCTGCTTGTGGGCGCCGTTACCGAGCGTGATGACGTCGCCGACCGCCGAGATGCCGGGGACCGGCGTGCGCAGCAGTTCGTCGACCTTGATGTAGCCGCGATCGAGCACGAGCCCGGCCTCTTCGGCGCCGAGCCCGTCGGTGACCGGGCCGCGGCCGGTGGCCACGAGCAGGTACTCGGCCGAGATGGTCTCGGTCTTCCCGTCCGGCAACTGCGCGGCGATCTCGACGAGGTCGCCCTTGTTGACGGCGCCGGTCACCTTGGTGCCGGTCAGCACGCGAATCTTCTTCTTCCTGAAGCTCTTCTCGAGCGCTTCGGAGACGGCGGCGTCCTCGTTGGGCACGATCCGCGGCAGCAGCTCGATGACCGTCACCTCGGCGGTGCCGAAGCTGTTGAAGATCGACGCGAACTCCACGCCGACGGCGCCGCTGCCCATCACGACGATCGACGTGGGCACATCGCGCATGTTCATCGCCTCGTTCGAGGTGATGATGCGGGTATGGTCGAACGTGATGCCCGGCACGCTGCGGGGCGACGAACCGGTCGCGACGATGATTTCCTTCGCGGCCGTGACCTGGCTCGTCGTGCCGGCCGCGTCGGTGACCTCGACGGCGCCCTTGCCGAGCAGCCGGGCGGTGCCCTTGATCCACTCGATCTTGTTCTTCTTGAACAGCAGGCCGATGCCGCCGGTCAGGCCCTTGACGATCTTCTCCTTGCGGTCCTGCACGACGTTCATGTCGATGCCGACCGCCGCCTCGCCGAGCGTGATGCCCCAGTCCTTGGCCTGCCTGGCCACCTTGAACGCGTGCGCGTGCTCGAGCAGGGCCTTGGTCGGGATGCAGCCCCAGTTCAGACAGGTGCCCCCGAGCACGGCTTCGCGCTCGACGACGGCGGTCTTCAGCCCGAGCTGCGCCGCCCGAATGGCAGCCACGTAGCCGCCCGTTCCCGCGCCGATCACCACGACATCGAATACGCTCGCCACCCCTGCTCCTCTGTGCGTGCCGAATTGCTGGATGGCCCGATGGTCCACGACGGGTCGGGGGCCGGGCCTGAAAAACTCTCAATTATGGATCGTGCCCGGCTGGATGCGTCGTACGCCGCCCCTTCCAACTGTTGAGTATGATCCCGGGACGCATGCCGCCGCCGCTCAAGACCATCCTCATCGTGGACGACGACGAGGGCATGCGGGACACGCTGACGGCGATCCTCAAGCGTGAGTACCGGGTGCTCTCGGTCTCGTCGGCCGAGGACGGGTTGTCGAAGCTCCGGCAGACCCGGGTCGACCTGATGCTGCTCGACGTCCGCCTGCCCGGCATCGGCGGCCTCGAGATGCTCAAGCAGGTCCGGGAACATCGCGACGAGGTCGAGGTCATCATGATCTCGGCGATCACCGACGTCGAGACCGCCGTCCAGGCGATGAAGCTGGGCGCCTACCACTACATCACCAAGGAGTTCGACTACGACGCGCTGCGCGCGCTGGTCCGCAACGCCAGCGAGCGTCAGGATCTGCGCAACCGCGTCGAGTCGCTGACCGCCCAGGTCCAGGCCCAGGACGAGGAGTTCGTCACCGGCACCAGCGCCTCGATGAAGGCCGTCGTCAGTCTGGTCCAGAAGGTCGCACCGCTGGACACGACCGTGCTCATCACCGGCGAGAGCGGCACCGGCAAGGAGATGCTGGCACGGCGGATCCACGCCGAGTCCGACCGCCGGAAGGGGCCGTTCATCGCCGTCAACCTGGCGGCGGTGCCGAGCGAACTTGTGGAGAGCATCCTGTTCGGCCACGAGCGCGGCGCCTTCACCGGGGCGGTGCGCCAGCAGCTGGGCAAGTTCGAGCTGGCCAACGGCGGCACGCTCTTCCTCGACGAGATCGGCGACCTCCGGCTCGATCTGCAGGCCAAGCTGCTGCGCGCGCTCCAGGAGAACGAGATCGAACGGGTCGGCGGACGGCACCCGATCCGTGTCGACTTCCGGCTGGTCGTGGCCACCAACGCCGACCTGAACGCGGCGGTGCGCACGGGCCGGTTCCGCGAGGACCTGTTCTACCGGATCAACGTGATCCCGGTGCGGCTGCCGCCGCTGCGCGACCGGATGGAGGACCTGCGCCAGTTGCTGGACGTCTTCATCCGGCGGTACGCCCTGCGCTTCCGCAAGTCTGTCCGCGGCATCGAGCCGGCCGCCCTGGCCGTGCTCGAGCGCTACGCCTGGCCCGGCAACATCCGTGAACTCCAGAACCTGGCCGAGCGGATGGTGGCGGTGTGCGACAAGACAGAGATCACCGAGGCCGACCTGCCGCTCGAAGTGCAGCTGGCGGCGCTCGACGCCCGCCAGTCCGACCCCGCCGACAGCGTGCTGGATCAAGCGGTGGCGGCCTTCGAACGCAGCTACCTCCTGAAGGCGCTCGAGAAGGTGGAATGGAACATCGCCGCGACGGCCCGCCACCTCCGGCTGCCGCTGAGCACCCTGAAGCACCGCATGAGCCGTCTGGGCCTGAACGACGTCACCCGCCGCCTGCGGGACGGGTAGGGTCACGGCCGGCAGGACCCGGCAGGGCGTTACGCCACGGCCCTGAACTGGTGTCGGCGGGCCGACAGGTCGCAATCCCTGCCGTCACTCCTCGCACCGATTTGGCAGTTTCTGCATCGGTCAGCAGCCTGGAAACGCCTCAGCTCGACCGTAAACCCATGTATTGACACCAACTTAGCCGTGCCGCCGAAATCCGGCTCAGTCTGGCACCCTTCTGGCACCGTGGACCCGCGCCATGCGTGCGTCCCGCTTCACCGTCTCCAGGCCGATCGCCGGCACCGGTGAAACCTTCCTGTTCAACTCGCTGACCGACACCCAGATCGTGGTGTCCAACGACGTCCTCGCGGTGATGGCGCGGGCCGAGGCCGGCATCGACCTGCTCGACTTCCAGGCGCGCGAAGCCGTCGACCAGCTCGCCGAACTGGGGTTCCTCGTCGAGAGCCGCGAGGCCGAGGACGCCGCCCTCGAGGCCTTCTTCCGCGAGGTGCGCGAGGACGCCAGCCACCTGCGGCTCACGCTTCTCACCACGCTGCAGTGCAACTTCGCGTGTGACTACTGCATCCAGGGCGACCACACCGATCACCACAACGGCGCGGCGGCCCGGATGTCGCTCGACACCGCCGCCAGGGTGGCGACCTGGCTCGAGGACCGCCTCGACACGCTCGCTCCCGGCAAGTTCACGATCACGTTCTTCGGCGGCGAGCCGCTGCTGAACCTGCCGGTCGTCTACGCGCTGGCCGAGCGGCTGTCGGCCGCCTGCCGCGCGCGCGGGGTCGCCATGGCGATCAACCTGATCACCAACGGTCTGCTGCTCACCGAGGCGGTGGTCGATCGCCTGCTGCCGCTTGGCCTCACGGGCGTGAAGATCACGCTGGACGGCGACAAGGCGACCCACGACCGGCTCCGGCCGCTGCGGGGCGGACAGGGCACCTTCGATCGCATCCTCGCCAACATGACCGCCGTGGCGCCGAAGGTGCGCCTCAGCATCGGCGGCAACTTCGACGTCGAGAGCGCCGAGACCTACCCCGACCTGCTCGCGTTCCTGCGCGCGCAGCCCTTTGCGGACCGCATCGTGAAGGTCGGATTCAAGCCCATCATTCGCGGGCCGAATACAGGAAGGCCTGTCGTGGCGTCGGTGCAGACGCGCCCGGACGGCCGCCGCGCAATCCCGCTCACCCCGGTGACGGAATCGCCGGCTCCGCTCGGGGGCACTTGCATGACCGCGGCCGGCAACGGCGGAGGTACGTCGTCGCCGTGCGACAGCTGCCAGGTGGTGGACGAGCGCATGTCGTGGCTCAGGGCGGAGACCCGGGCCAGCGGCTTCGAGACGCCCGACGGGCTGCACATGGGCCCGTGCGAGCTGCATCGGCGCCACGCCTACACCATCGGACCCGAGGGCTCGCTCTATCCGTGCCCCGGGTTCACCGGCGAACCGGCGCTCCGCATCGGACACGTGGAGCCGGACCTCGACCAGGCACATGTCGCCACACGGGAGCGGTTCGACAGTCATGCGCCGTGGCGCGCATGCGGCGACTGCGCCCTGGTGCCGGTGTGCGGCGGCGGCTGTTCGGTGGCCGCGCACAACGAGCAGGGGGACCTCGGCGTGCCGAGCTGCCATCGTCCCAGCATGCTCGCGGCCCTCGACGACATCGCCGCTTCGGCTCAGTGAACGCGTGCTTGCATCGCGGCGATGGGCGCCGCGATTCTCCGACCCCTCCCGAGGAGACCATGACCATCCGCATCATCAAGCGCGGCGCCGCCAAGGACCGCCCCTTCTGCCCCTTCGTCATCGACTATCCCGAGGAGACCCAGGCGAAGTAGCGGCCGCCGTCAGCGGGGGATCGGGCCTGTCCTGAACGGCGTTCGTCACACCGTCCCGGCCGACCAGGTCATCCTCCGCGCCCCTCCCGCAGGTTCGTGATACAAGCAGCGTCGGGACACTCCCCAGCTCGAGGAGTGCCACGACCGCTGCGTGCCCGCGCTGGCTTCCATCCCCTCTCCTGGCCACCTCGCCGCACGAACGTGTGCCGCGCGAGCGGCCGCGTCGTTGTTGACGACGACACTCGCGCTGTCGGCGGGTTGCAGCCCCGCGCCCGACGATGGAACCGCAGTCCCCGACCGGCAGGTCGCGATTGGCCTGCCGAGCCTCGACACACCCATCGGGCCGATCGTCTCGAGCCTGACCCGCACGCGCCTGATCCGCCTCGATCAGGCGGGCCACGAACGACCCTCGATCATCGAACGCTGGGAGAAGAGTGCCGACCAGCGGCGCTGGACGTTCACGATTCGTGACGGCGTGCGCCTTCACGATGGCACGGTTGCCGGCGCCGACCAGGTGGCCGCGCTGGTGAGGCAGACCGTCGAGGGTGGCGACGATCAGCCAGGCGTGTGGGGCGTGTCGGCCGTCGAGGTCGTCGATCCGAGGACGATCAGGGTCACGCTGCGCGAACCCACCAGCCTCCTCCTCGAGGCGATGTCGCTCGTGCGGGCGCTGCCTGCCGGTCCGTTCCAGCAACTCTCGCCCGACGATCCCCTGCCCGACCTGACAGCCGCCCCGGCCGCCGGCCAGCCGGCGCCGCAGGTCGAGCGGGTCACGCTGCGGCCGTTCGAGACGCCGCGCGCCGCCGTCGCCGCGCTGTTGCGCGAGGACGTCGACGTGCTCGTCGAGGTGCCGGGCGACGCACGGACGCTGCTCGCGTCCGGTAATGGCGTCCGGACCTATCCGTACGTGAAACCCTATGTCGTGACGCTGGCGCTCAATCATCGTCACCCGGCATTGGCACAGCGTGCCGTCCGGCTCGCGCTCAACCTTGCCGTCGATCGCGAGAACATGATCGAGCAGGACGCCGACGGCTCCGGCATCCCTGCTGCCGACGTCCTGTGGCGCGAGCACTGGGCCGTGCCCCACACCGCCGACGCCGAAGCGGTTCGGCTCGATCGTCCGCGTGCCCGCCTGCTGCTCGAACGGGCCGGCTACACGGAGCGCCGGCACGCGAGCGGCGCCGTCCAACCGCGGCTCCGGCTGACCTGTCTGGTCGTGGACCACCCGACGATGCGGCGCATCGCGGCGCGGTTGCAGCGCAGCTACGCCAGCATCGGCGTCGTTCTCGACCTCGAGGTGCTCTCGCAGGACGACCTGCTCGCCCGAACCGGCAGCGGCGAGTTCGAGACCGTCCTCTCGCCGCTGGTCACCGGCTACGGCCTCAGCTTCCCGTACCTCTACTTCGGCGAACACGACAGGCCGCGCATCATCGACCACGGCTACACCGCCGCGCAGGACGCCGCCGAACGCGTGCGACGCGCGATGTCCGACGACGAACTGGCCCGGGCCGCGAGCGACCTGCATCGCGTGCTCATCGAGGACCGCCCGGCCGTGTACCTGTACTGGCAGGAGTCGAGCCGTGCCCTCGGTCCGCGCGTGCGCGTGCCAGGCGACGTGGACGGCGACGTGCTCGGCGCGCTGGCCCGGTGGACGGTGGCCGGAGCGGGTCGGTGATTCCGATCACGCGGCGCATGGCGCTGCTGGTGACGACGGCGGCGCTCGTTCCACTGCTCGTCTTCGGGCTCGTCGCCGCCGAGTCGCTCAACACGACCACGCAGCGTTCCGTCGTCGACAGCCATGCCTCGATCGTCGAGCGCGCGGCCGAGGCCATCTCTCTCTACCTCGGCTCGACCGAACAGCTCGTGCGGTCGGCCGGCGCCAACCTGCAGAGCAGCGGCCTGACGCCAGCCCAGCGTCAACGCGTCCTGCTCAACCACATCTCGATGATCGACGAGATCAGGACGCTGACGTTGTACGACCCGAAGGGCGTCCCCGTCGCGACGAGCGAGATCGGGACGACGCCACCGCCGCTCGGCGAGCTGCCGACGGCGGAACTGTCGATGATGCCCGTCGACCTCGACGGCGATGGCCTGCCCCGCACCCGGATCACGCTGCGCATGGACGATGCGACGGCCGCGTACCTGGTGGCCGAACTGCGGCTCGAGCGGCTCTGGCGCGTCGTCGGCGACATCCACATCGGTCGGCAGGGGCGTGCGTTCCTGGTCGACGCAGCCGGCCGGATCATCGCCGACGGTCGCGACGGCGGTGGATCGACGGTAGCGCGCGGCGTGAAGATCACCGAGCACCCGCTGGCCGCGGCGGCGAGTGGCAGCGCGCTGTATCCCCGCGCCGACGGCACCGAGGTCCTGGCGGTGGCGAGCGCGCCGATGGCGACGGTCGGCTGGCGCGTCATCCTCGAGCAGCCCGCGAGCGAAGCGTTCGCGCCCGCCCGCAGCCTGCGCAACCAGTTGCTGCTCTTCGCGTCGCTGGCGCTGCTCGGCAACATCGTCATCGGCATCGCGGCGGGGCGATCGCTGCTGCGGCCCATCCAGCACCTGCTCACGGGAATCACCGCGATCGGCGAGGGCCGCCTCGACCAGCGCGTGCACATCACGCGCGACGACGAGTTCAGGTTGCTCGGCGACGCGTTCAACGCCACCGCGGACAAGCTGGGAGAGCTGCAGCAGTCGGCCATCCGGCAGGAACGTCAGGCGATGTTCGGACGGATTGCGGCAGGCCTGGTCCACGACCTGTCGCACCCCATCCAGAACATCAACAACAACTGCAAGCTCGTGCTGCAGATGCACGACGACCCGGAGTATCGGGCCACGTTCGCAAAGCTCGTGAAGCGGGAGTTCTCGACCATCCAGCGGACCTTCGAGGACCTTCGCAACCTGGCCCGTCCGATCCCACTCGAGAAGTTCCCGGTGGACGCCGGCAAGCTGATGCTCGATGTGGTCGAGCGCATGCAGGCCCAGGCCTCGGTGGCGGGCGTGACGCTGTCGTCAGGAGCGTCGCCGGTCCTGCCGCTCTATATCGAAGGCGATCTGTTCGCGCTCGGCCGGGTGCTGCGCAACCTGGTCCTGAATGCACTGCAGGCGACGCCGCCCGGCGGTCAGGTGTGGATCGAGATCGATGGCGACGATCAGCGCGTGCACCTGCGGGTGTGCGATACCGGGACGGGCATTCCGTCCGACCGAATGCAGGCGATCTTCGAGGACTTCGTGACGACCAAGCGGCGCGGTCTGGGCCTGGGGCTGGCCATCTCGCGCAAGATCGTCGAGCAACTCGGCGGCACGATCACCGTAGACAGCATCGTCGGCGACGGCAGCCGGTTCACGCTGACCTTCCCGCGACTGACGAGGATCACGGCCACATGAGAAAACCCCGCCTGGACGATGTCCGGGCGGGGCCTCTGTATTGCAGGGAGGGATGCGCGCTACTTGCGCGGCATCACGGCGTCCTTCATGGCCTTGACGACGGTGGCCTTGACGCGCGTCTTTGCCGGGATCTTGATCGGCTCGCCGGTCGCGGGGTTGCGACCCATGCGCGCCTTGCTCTTCCGCACGGAGAGCTTGACCATGCCTGGCAGCGTGAACTCACCGGAGCGCTTGATCTCCTTCTCGGCAAGCGCCGCGAGCTCGTCGAACCAGTCACGGACTTCCGTGCGCTTCACCTCGAACTTGTCAGCGAAGAACGCAAAGAGCGCCGACTTGGTCATCTTCTGGGCCTGGGCCATCCGTTTGTCTCCCCCAATTGCACGCGCGCGAGTTCTGGAAGCGTGCCGCGAGTTCGTGGCGCGCGTCACGAGTTCGGGCAAGAAACGCAATGGCGGGTATGCTAGCGACAACAGAAACACGTGTCAATTGGCCAAAAAACGTCAAGTTCGAGGATGTACACTCGAAACATGGCTCGTACCGGCATCGAAACGTTCCCGAACCCGCGTCCAGGGCGCCCCTACGAGATCGACACGCGCTGCCCGGAGTTCACGTCGATGTGCCCGAAGACGGGCCTGCCTGACTTCGGCGAGATCCGCATCACCTACGTACCCGACGCCACCTGCATCGAGTTGAAGTCGCTCAAGTACTACCTGCTCGACTTCAGGAACCAGGGCGTGTTCTACGAAGCGCTCACCAACCAGATCCTCGACGATCTGGTGGCCGCGTGCGCGCCGGTTCGCATGACGGTGGTCGGCGATTTCACGCCGCGCGGCGGCATCCGCACCAGCGTCACCGCATCGTACGAGAAGTAAGGGGATACTACCGGGTACCGGGTATCGGGTACCGGGTACGTAGCCGCCGGACTTGTCCGGCGGTGACCTGATCCCGGCGTTCGGCGTTCGTCGTTCGTCGTTCGTCTCGTTCCCAATGGACTCCCCTCACGTCGTGCCGATCGGACCGGAGTTCGACCTCCACCCGTTCGCGCCGCGCGACATCGCGGATGTCGTGGACGCCTACCTGGAGGAAGCGCACGCGCGCGGACTGCGCGACGTCCGCCTCGTGCACGGCCGCGGCATCGGCGTACAGCGGGCTCGCGTACACCAGGTGCTGCGCGACCACCGGCTGGTCGCCTCGTTCACCGACGATCCCCGCAGTCATCTCGGCGCGACGCTCGTGACGCTGCGCCCTCCTGCCGACGCAGACTGACCCACGACTCCGGCCGCACGGGGACTCGTGCACGAGCCTCTTCCGGCGCGCCGGCACGCGCCTTGCCCTTCCACAGACAGCGCCGCACGCATCTGTCGCGAAATCCCGCCTGATTCTCGCGATTCGTGCCGTCCGCTGTTGCTGAACGTGCAAACCAGTCACGACGTGGAGAGCGCAGATGCCGCACCTTGTCGCCGATCCGACACCGCTCGATGCCGCGGCCGCCCCTGGCCGCTGGGTGCGCTGTCGATCGCGCACGTGGCGTGTCCTCGATGCGCGATCCGACGAGCACGGCATCCAGTGGCGGCTCGCGCGCGGCACCGGACTGCCGTACCTGTTTGCATCACCCCCGGACATCGTCACGCCGCTCGGCGTGGTGATGCGCGACGTGTCGCGCCGTGCGTGGATGCGCCACGTTCTGGGTGAGGTCCGCAACGCCTCGCCGGTCTGGTGGCCTCGCCTGGCGCCGACGCTGCCGCTGGACCGGCTGCCGTTCCAGTACGTGCCGTCGATGGCGATGCTGTCCGGCCACCACCGTCGGCTGTTGCTTGCCGACGCCGTCGGCCTCGGCAAGACGATGCAGGCGGCGATGCTGTTGCACGAGGTGCACGGCCGGGAACCCGATGCGGCGACGCTCGTGGTGGCACCAGCCGCGCTGCTCACGCAATGGCAACGGGAACTGCGCATGCGCGCTCGGCTCGCCGCGTCCCTGCTCGACGCCGACGCGCTGCGCCGGGAAGCAGCACTCCCGCGTCGCGTCGTGAACGCCACGCGGCGTGGCGGGTGCTGGCTGATCTCGATCGATCTACTGCGGCAGCCCGAGGTGACGCAGCTCCTGACCGGCCTCGCATGGACACTGCTCGTCGTGGACGAAGCGCACGTGGCAGCGCCGGGGACCCTGCGCCTCGAGGCGGTGACGCGTGTGGCCGCAGTGAGCGTGCGCGTGCTCCTCCTGACCGCCACACCGACCGCGGCCGGTGAAGCCGCGGCCGAGGCGCTGCGGCACCTGGGCGGCAGGTCGGGCGATCGGCCGATGCCCGTGGTGTGCCGCCACTCGCACGGTCCGGATCGACGCCACCGCCGCACCTGCCTGCTCACCGTCCGGTCCAGCGGCGCAGAAGCCCTGCTGCACCAGCGCCTCGACCGGTACGCGGCTCGCGCCCGGGTCGACCGTGGCGCCGATGGGCTGTTGCCGGCGCTCGTCCTGCGACGCCGTGCCGCGTCGTGCCCGGGGGCATTGGCGCGGTCCCTCATGAGACGGCTGGACATCATCGGCACGGCGCCAAGCCGCTGCGAGCCCGGCCTGTTCGACGGGCTCGACGAGGAGTTCCTGGAGGAGGCGGCGCTGCGGGCAGTGGCGTGGCGCGACGAGGCCGAGGAGCGCCGCGAACTCGAGCGCCTGCTGACGCTGGCGCGCTCGTGCGACGCCGCCGGTCGAAAGGCGGCAGCGCTTGCGCGCTTCGTCCGTCGATGCCGCGAGCCCGTCGTGGTCTTCACGGCGTACGTGGACACGCTGCGTGCCCTTCGACCGATCCTCGCGCATCTGCCGCTCGTGGTGGTGCACGGCCGGATGCCGGATGCGCTGCGCGTCGCGGCCATCGATGCGTTCACGAACGGCGACGCGACGGTCCTGCTCACGACCGATGCATCGGCCGAAGGGATCAACCTGCACCATCGCTGCCGCCTCGTGGTCCACGCCGACGTTCCCTCCACGTCCCGCCTGTTCATGCAGCGCAATGGTCGCGTCGATCGCCATGGCCAGACCCGACGCGTGCACGCGGTCGTCCTCCTCACCGCCACTGCGCACGACGCCGAGGCGATGGCGCGGCTGCGGCTGCGCCAGCATGAGGACGACAACTGGCTGGCCCGCGTCGCCACCGCGAGATGCCGGCGCACAGGTGTCGCCGAACGCTGGTTGCGGCGGCATACGAACGACCCGCACTCGGACACGACGCTCGGACCAGTGCCTGCCTGCGACGAGCAGCCTGTCGTCGTCGTGCACCGGGCCGCCGCGGCTCGCTGGCGACGACTCGCACGAGCCCTGACGTTGCCGGCCGGCGCCCGCAGCCTCGTCGTCGGCGTGCTGCGCGTGGGCGGTGCGCCGCTCCTCTCGCAGTGCGAGGCGCTCGTCGCTGTCTCGAGCGCGAATGACGCCACACAGGCCGGCCAGGCCATCGTCGACTCGACCGCATGGCCGACGCTCGCACGGCGTCACTGGATGCGCGCCAGGCGGCTCGTCACACGGCTCGTACATTGGGAGTCGGAAACGACGCGAGCCGTTCAGGCGGCGGTACGGGCGGCTTCACCGTCGCAGGATCTGTTCGCGGGCGCCAGTGACGACGGCTCGGCCGCCGTGACACCCGCACATCAGGACTCGCGTCCTTCGTGTGCCTTCTCGCCGATCGGCCATCTGGAACAGCGTCCATGAGCGTGTCCTGGATATCGGGTGGCCGGGTGGCTCCGCGTGTCGTCGAGCGTCACCTCGCGGATGCATTGCTGTCCGGATCGCGCGAGGCCGCTGCCTGCCGCGTGGCGCGGCGCTGCGAGCGCATCTGGAGGCACGCGAACGAAACGCTCGGCCCGGCATCAGGCGCACAGGCGGTCTGGACGCACGTGGTCGAACCGTGTGCGGAGGCGTTCGGCTGGCCGACGCAGGCAGTCCTGCCGACGCAAGCCGCGGGCCTTCGCCTCTACGCCGGAAGGCCGTCGGCGGGCCTGGCCGACACGCTGCTGGTGGCCGTGCCATGGGGCGTGCGGCTGTCCGGCCTGCAGCGGGCGCTCGTGCGTCTCGGGCTCGACGCGCAGGCCTCGTGGGTGGCCGTGTGCAATGGCCGCCACTGGTGCTGGTTCGACGCGACGCGCCCGTTCGTCCGCGACCACCTCGTCGTCGACCTGACGCGCGCGGCTGCCGACGCGCGTGTCTGGCAGGCGTTGTGGCTGCTCGGACAACCCCTGCCGCGGCGGCGGACAGCCGACAAGGCGTCGCGCTGGCTGGATCACGCCATTGCCACCACTGTCGCCGAGGATGCCGACGCCGGCCGTGTGCTGCGAGCCGGTGTCGCCGCGGCGATGCGGACGCTCGACGATGTGGACGCCGGCCGCCGTGACGATCACGTGCGGCAGGTCCTGCAGTGGCTGTTCCTGCTGTGCGCGGAAGCGCGCGCGCTGCTGCCAGCCTGGCACCAGCCGTACCGCCGCAGCTACGCATTGGCCGAGCTTGCGACGACGGCGACGACGGCGGCGCGCGTGAGCATCGGCGTGCACGACAGCGTGACGGCGATCGCCAGGCTCGGGCGGGCCGGTGCCCGGATCGGTCCGGTTGCCGTCGCGGCCCTCAACGGGCGGCTGTTCGACGACACCTCGCTGACACACCGCGGCACTGGCGTTGCCGACGAACCCCTGGCGAGTGCGCTGGCGCAGTTGTCGGGCGCCGCGGCGACTGGTTCGGTGCCTGTGGATTTCGAGGACCTGCGCGTCGAGCATCTCGGCGCGCTCTACGAGCACCTCATGGCGCCGGCGCCGGCCGCGGGCGGCACGCCGCTGCTCCGCAAGCGCACGGGTGCGTTCTACACGCCGCGCCTGCTCGCCGATCTCGTCGTCCAGCGCACGCTCGGTCCGCTCGTGGAGCACGCGTCGTCGCACGACATCCTGGCGCTCCGGGTGCTGGATCCGGCCATGGGCAGTGGTGCGCTGCTCGCGAGCGCGCTGCGGTTCCTCGTCGGCGCCGTCGAGGCCGCGTGGATCCATGAGGGCCGTGGCGGCCCGCTCGACGTCGCGCCGGCCGACCGCGAGTCGCTGCCGCGCCGCGTCGCGGAGCAGTGCCTGTTCGGTGTCGACCTGGACGGCGTCGCCGTGCAGGTCGCGCGCATGTCCCTCTGGCTGCTGTCACTGTCGCCCGATCGGCCGCTGACGTGGCTGGATGGACACCTGCGCACAGGCAACAGCCTGGTGGGAACGTCGCCGGCGGCGCTGCTGGCCCGGGTGCCGCTGCAGGGTCGCCCCGCCCGTCGTCACGACGGGCAGCTGACGCTGTTCGACCTCTCGCAGTGGCATCACGAAGCCGGCGTCGTGGGACCGCTGTTGGCGGCGCTCTCCGCGCGCCCGACCGAATCAGCGCACGACGCGCGCGCGAAGAGCGACGGCCTCGCACGACTGCGGTCGCGCGACGGGCTCGTGCAGTGGCGGGCACGCGCCGACGCGTGGTGCGGCGCTGCCATGGACGGGGCGTCGCCCAGTGCGGCCGCATGGCGCGACGTCGACGACCTTCTGCGGGAAGGGCCCGGTACGCGCGCGAGGCGCGACACGACCGAACGGCAGGCCCGCTGGCAGGCGGCGGCGACGAGCCAGGGCTGCTTCCACTGGAGCCTCGAGTTCCCGGACGTCTTCGACGCCGGCCGTGGCGGCTTCGACGCGGTCATCGCCAACCCGCCCTGGGAGATGCTGCGCGCCGATCTGGGGTCGGACGGCGATCGCGCCGCCCGCCGCGGCGACCTCGAGCCGCTGTTGCGGTTCGTCAAGCGCAGCGGCGTTTACCGGCGCGTGTCGGGCCATGTGAACAGCTACCAGTTGTTCACCGAACGCATGCTGCAGTTGCTGCGGCCGGCCGGGCGCATCGGGTGCCTGCTGCCGGGCGCCATCCTCGGCGACCATGGCGCCGCCGATCTCCGGCGGCACCTCTTCGAACACTGCGCCGTCGACCGCGTCTCCATCGTCGAGAACCGGACCGGCCTCTTTCCGGTCCATCGCTCGATGCGCATCGTGTGCATCACCGGCACCGCAGGCGCGACGACGGAGGCGTTCGTCGTGGACGACGGTCCGCGGAGTGCGAGCCGTGCCGACGCCAAGCCGGCGATGGCAGACGAGGGACGGGTCGTGACGCGGTCCCTCATGCAGCGGCTGACGGCGACAGCGGCGATTCCGCACGTTCGCCACGCCCGCGACCTCCGCGTGCTGACCGCGCTGGCCGCCGCGCCGGCGCTCGGTGAGCCGCCGTGGCGCCTTCGCTTCGGCCGGGAACTCAATGCCACCGAGGATCGGGCGTGGCTGCACGACGGCCGACCGGGGCCGCACGCCCTTGGCGTCGTCGAGGGCAAGCATCTCCGATCGTTCGCTGTCCGCCCGCCCGACGACGGCCGCTGGATCGATGACGCGGATGCCGCGCGCCTGCTGCCGCATGCACCGTGGACGCGATGGCGGCTGGCCTACCGCGACATCTCCGCGCCGGGGAATGCGCGATCGCTGATCGTCGGGCTGCTGCCGCCTGGTTGCGTGTCCACGCACACGATCTTCTGCCTGCGGAGCCGTTGCGGACTTCGCACGCAACTCTACGTGTGCGGCATGCTCGGCAGCCTGGTCAGCGACTGGTACGTTCGCCGCTTCCTCGGCGCACACGTCACGACCGGGTTGATGGCCAGCATTCGCGTCCCGGCCGCGGCGATCGACGACTCGGATCGCCGGCTCGTGACGACGCTGGCGCTGCGACTGCTGCGCGCGCCAGACGACGAAGACCTGCAGGCACGACTGCATGCGGCGGCCGCGCGCCTGCACGGCCTGTCGGGCGATGATCTGGCACACATCGCCGACGACTTCCCGCGGCTGTCGGCGGCGGTGCGCAGCGGCATGCTGCGGCACATGCGGGGAGGCGCCAGGACTGTCGCCTGATCGGATCGGGATTCACGCCCGCGTCGAGCACGCGGCTCGCACGCCGGCCGCTACAGACGCGTCGCCTGCCAGACCGTGATGCCGAGCACCACCAGCACGGCGAGGCCGCTGACCGCGAAGAACCAGTCGCGCTGCCGGACGTACTCGAGACACGAGAGCAGCACGCGCGCCATCGGTGTGCCCATGAGGACCAGCAGGCCGGCCTGGAGCAGCGTCGAGGCGAGCGGACCGCCGGTCGCCAGCTGCAGCACGAGCCCGAGGGCGAGCAGCCCAGTGCTGATGGCGACGCCGATGCCGAGGGTACGGCCGAGCAGCACCTCGAAGCGCGCCGTCATGCGCGCACCAGCATCATGGCGGCCACGAAGACAAGGACGAGGCCGAGCAGCACCTTGAGCCACTGCGACGAGGCGCGCGCCGCGATCCAGAAGCCGGCCCGTGTCCCGACCATCACGCCGAGCACCGACGCCGCCGCGTAGGTCGGCGGAATGTCGCCGGCCGCGTAGTAGAGCGGCGCGGACGCCGCCGCGGTGACGCCGATCATCAACGAACTCGTCGTCGCAGCCACCCGCAGGGGCACGCCGCACCAGGTCGTGAGGGCGGGCACCTTGAGGATGCCGCCGCCGATGCCCAGCAGACCCGACACGTTGCCGGCCACGAACGACACGGCCATCGCCAGCGGCAGCCGCTTGACCTTGTACGACAGGACCTGTCGGTGCTCCTCGCTGTAGTACTCGCCGCCCAGCCAGCCGCGGTCCACATAGCCCTGGCGCAGCGCCGTGCGCTTCTGAATCTCGCGGAACATCACGAACGCGATCGCAATGGCGACGAGCCCGAAGGTGACGCGCAGCGTGCGCTGCGAGAGCGCCTGCGCCGTCAACCCGCCGGCCAGTCCGCCGAGCGTGGTGGCGATCTCGAGGACGATGCCCAGCCGCAGGTTGATGGTGCCGTCGCCGGCCCGCTGGGCCGAGACGACACTCGACGTGGCGATGACCGTCATCAGGCCGATCCCGGCCGCCTGGCGGAACGGCAGGCCGTAGACGAGGGTCAGCGCCGGAACGAGGAACACGCCGCCACCGAGGCCGAGCAGCGCCCCGAACATGCCGCCGAGCGCCCCCAGTCCCATCACACCGGCTATCGCCAGCAACGTCATGCCACGCTCACCGCTTCGCCCCGTTGACGAAAGGCGTGAGGGCGGCGGCCAGCGTCGCCATCACGGGCGTGGGCACGCCGAGGCGCTCACCGCGGCGCGCCACGTCGCCGGCGAGGGCGTCGAGCTCGATCCGCTTGCCGGCCTGGAGGTCGATGAGCAACGACGACCGCGTGCTCGCAGGAAGCGCGTCCATGTACGCCCGGACGCGGGTGCCGACATCGTCGGCGATCGCGATGCCCTCGGCCCGCGCCACCGCTTCGGTCTCGGCGAACGCCGCTTCGAGCGTGGTGCGCAGCGCCGGCGTGGACCACACGACGCCGGCCGGCTGCCGGGACGCGCCGGTGACGGCGGCGAATGGCGCGAGGTAGACGAACTTCTCCCACAAGGCGATGCGCGCGTCGGCCACCGGTTCGGCCTGGATATCGGCCTTCAGGAAGGCCTCGGCGAGCGCTTCGACCCGTGCGGACGGCGCGGCACCGGGGTCGGCGACCTCGCCAAACACGATGCGCCGGTGCAGTCCGGTCTGCTCGATCAGGCCAGGCGCCACGAGCGCCGTGGCGATGTGGGTGGGGCCGGCAAGCACCCGCTCGCGCCCGACGACAGCGCCCACGACCTCGGCACTCGCGACGCCGTTCTGCAGCGTCAGGACCACCGTGTCGGGGCCAACCAGCGCCGGGAGGAGGGGCAGCGCCGTGGCGTTGTCGTAGGTCTTGACCGCGTAGAGCACGACGTCGACGACGCCGATGTCGGCCGGGTCCGCGGCCGCCCGCGGATGCACCACCAGGTCGCCGAGCGGGCTCCAGACCCACAGCCCGCGGTCGCGAATGGCCTCGAGGTGCGCGCCCCGGGCGACGAGCGACACATCGAAGCCGGCCCGCGCGAGGCGCGCGCCGTAGTACCCGCCCACTGCGCCTGCCCCGACGACCGCGAACGACACGTGACCCATGCACGCCGATTCTTGATCGAATGGTGTTCGAACCGGCCGCGAACGTCCGTTGTGATCGTCGTGTCCCGCTCGCTCTACGCCCGCCTCCACGACCGGTTTGCGCCCGATGAGGGCGGATTGACGCGCCGCCAGCTGCTGCGCGCCTCGCTGGCAGCCGGCGCCGGCCTGCTTCTGAGCCAGCGCGGCTTCGCGCAGGACACGGCAGGACGCGGCCGCGTGGTGGTGATCGGCGCGGGGTTTTCCGGCCTGGCGACGGCCTACGAACTGACCAGCGCGGGCTTCGACGTGCAGGTCGTCGAGGCACGCAACCGCGTCGGCGGACGGGTGCTGACCTTCCGCGACTTCGTGCCCGGCAAGGTCGTCGAAGGCGGCGGCGAGCTGATCGGCTCCAATCACGCGGTCTGGCAGACCTACGCCAAGGCCTTCGGACTGACGATGCTCGACATGACCGAGGACGCCGCCCTCGCCGGCCCGGTGATGCTCGACGGCACGCGGCTCTCGGCGGGCGACGCCGAGGCGCTGTGGACGGAGATGGACGCCGCGTTCTCGAGCCTGAACGAGGAGGCGCGCGCGCTGGCCGACGCCGATCGTCCCTGGCTCGCGGTGGACGCGGTGGCGCAGGACCTCAGGACCGTGGCCGACTGGATCGCCGATCTGCCGTGCTCCGATCGCTGCCGCCGGGCCATCGACGCGATGCTGACCGCCGACAACGGCGTGCGCACCGCCTGGCAGAGTCACCTGGGCCTGCTCGCGATGGTCAAGGGCGGCGGTGTCGAGGCCTTCTGGACCGACTCGGAAGTGTATCGGTGCCGGGGTGGCAATCAGCAGCTCGCGGAGCGGCTGGCCGACCGGATCGGGCGCGAGCGCATCCTGCTGAAGACGCCCGTCACCCACGTCGAGCAGTCCTCGTCCGGCATCCGCGTGCGGCTGGCCGGCGACCGCATCCTCGAAGGAGATCAGGTCGTGGTGGCGGTGCCGCCCGGCACGTGGAACCGCATCGCCTTCGATCCGGTGCTGCCGGCCCACATCCATCCGCAGGTGGGCTCCAATGTGAAGTACCTGATGCGCGTGCGCGGTGAGTTCTGGCGCAAGGCGAAGCTGTCGCCCGATCTGCTGGCCACCGGACCGGTGCAGATGACATGGCACCAGACGGACAACCAGAAGGGCGCCGGCACCTGCCTCAACGCCTTCTCCGGCGGACCCGCCGCCGAGGAGTGCCGGTCGTGGACGGCCGAGGAACGCACCCGCCGCTACATGGCGGCGCTGTCGCCGGTCTATGCGTCGCTGCCGTCGTCGCTGGTGGCGTCGCGCTTCATGGACTGGCCGGGCGATGCCTGGGCCAAGGGCAGCTATTCGTTCCCGGCGCCGGGCCAGATCGTGCGCGTCGGCGCGTCGCTGTGGGACGGCATCGGCGGCCGCCTGCAGTTTGCCGGCGAGCACTGCGCGTACGCGTTCACCGGATACATGGAAGGCGCGCTCCACTCGGGCGTCGCCGCGGCGCGCCGCATCGCGGCCTCGATGGCCGCCACCGCCTGACGCGGGTCAGGCCGGCGCGGTCTCGAGCAGCGCCTCGATCTCCGACAGGGCCGGCACGCCGCCGATCGCGCCGGGCCGCGTGCAGCTGAGGCCGGCCGCCGCATTGGCGAACCGCAGCACGTGCTCGGTGGACCAGCCGCGCAGCGTGCCGTAGATGAAGCCGGCGCGAAAGACGTCGCCGGCGCCCGTCGTGTCCACGGCCTGCACCTTGAAGCCGGGCGAGTGGATCAGCCGGTCGCCATCGAGCGCGATGGCCCCCTCGGCCCCGACCGTCACGCAGAGCAGCCCGTCGTGCACGGCCCGCAACTGCCGAAGCGCCGTGTCCAGATCGCCGGCGCCGGTCAGGCCGGTCGGCACGTGCTCGGCGAAGATCGGCACGGTCACGGCCTTGACCAGGTCCGGCGTGCGCGGCGTCAGGCGATCGATGTCGCTCGTCACGACCAGGCCCCCGGCCCGCGCGATCTCCGCCGCGACGATCGCCGCTTCCTGATCGACATCGTCGACGTGCAGCAGCCGCGCCGAGACGATCGCCCGCTCCGGAATCTCGTGCGGCCGCAGGTTCAGCTTCTCGTCGCGATCCCAGAGGACGATGCGCTCGCCGGAGTTCTCGTCGACCATGATCACGGCGTACTGGTTGCGCGCGTCCTTGATCACCGCGTCCGTCGTGTCGACGCTGTGGTCCGCGAGCTCGGCGCGAATGCGCCGGCCGTTGTCGTCGGTGCCGGTCGCGCCGATGTACTTGGCGCGCAGGCCGAAGCGCGCGCAGGCGACCAGCGCGGTGGTCATCTGACCGCCGCAGCTGATGGTCTCGCGGCCGATCCGCATCTTGGCGAACGAGCCGCTGGCCTGCGGCACGGCAGGCAATCGGAGGACGAGATCGACGGCGTTGGCGCCGAGACCGACGACGTCCCAGCGGGCGGAAGAGGGCGCAGCCACGACCGGGAAGTATAGGTGTTGGGCCCGGAGTCGCCTAACCGCGACGGTCGAGCAAGTGGCGGATCTTGGCGATGAGCTCGGTGGGCGTGAACGGCTTGCGCAGCAGGTGCGCGGGGTCGACCGGCCGCTTCAGGAGCGCCTCGGAATAGCCGGTCATCAGGATCACCGGCAGGCCAGGGCGACGGTGACTCAACTCGGTCGCGAGATCGTCGCCGCTGCGGCCAGGCAGCACGACGTCCGAGACGACGACCGCCAGGCCCGGATGGTCGACGTAGCGCAGCGCAGCCTCGACATCGGTGGCTTCGAGCACCTTGTAGCCGTATTCGCGCAGCGAGCGCGCCGCCAGCTCGCGGACCAGCGCCTCGTCCTCTACCAGGAGCACCGTCTCGTCGCCGCGGGCCGCATGGTGCGGGTCGGAGCCGCCGTTGGTGGCGTCGTGCGGCGGCGCGGCCAGCGGCAGCCACAGGCGGAACGTGCTGCCGGCGCCTGGCGCGCTCGTGCAGGCGACGTCGCCGCCGGTCTGCGTCACGATGCCGTAGACCGTCGCGAGGCCCAGGCCGGTGCCCGCGTCGCCCTTGGTCGTGAAGAAGGGCTCGAAGATGCGCGCCTGGACGTCCTCGCTCATGCCGATGCCCGTGTCGCTGACCGAGAGCTGCACGGTCGGCACCGCGACGGCGCCGGGCTGCAGCACCGCGTGCTCGACGACGCGCGTCTCGATCCGCAGCGAACCACCTGACGGCATCGCGTCGCGCGCGTTGACCACGAGGTTCAACAGCACCTGCTCCATCTGGCCGACGTCGGCGACCACCCAGGCGCCGTCTTCCGAGAGGAGGGTCTCCAGGCGCACGTCCTCGCCGATGATGCGGCGCAACATGCGGTTGAGACCGCGGACCAGCCCGTTCAGGTCGAGCGTCTCGACCTGCAGGACCTGCCGCCGGCTGAAGGCGAGCAGCTGACGCGTCAGCTGGCTGGCGCGCCGCGCGGCGTTGTTGATCTCCTCGAGCTCGATCCCGGAGCGCTGCCGCATGCGCAGCAGTTCGCAGTAGCCGAGGATCACCGTCAGCAGGTTGTTGAAGTCGTGCGCGACGCCACCGGCCAGGCGGCCGATGCCTTCCAGCTTCTGCGACTGCAGCAGCTGCGCCTGCAGCTGATCGTGCTCGGAGCGGTCGCGGATGATCACCGTGAGCAGCCGATCCTCGCCGTCGCCGGTGTGCGAGATCGACGCATCGATCGGGAACTCCTCGCCCGAGGCGCGCACCGCGCGCAGCGTCCCGACCGTCCCCATCCGCCGTGCCGCCGGCGCCGACCCGTCGAACGCGCGCATGTGACCGGCGTGGCTGGCGCGGGCGTGCACCGGCACGAAGCGCGCGACATCGGTGCCGATCGCATCGTCGGCCGAGACGCCGAACATCCGCTCGGCGGCCGGGTTGAAGAAGACGATCTTCTGGTCTGGACCGGTACTGACGATGGCGTCCATCGCCGAACCGAGGATGCCGGCCAATCGCGCCTCGCTGAGGCGATAGCGGTCCCGCGCGCGGACGACGTCACTCAGGTCGGCCACCAGCGACAGGACGCCGACGATGCGGCCGTGCCCGTCGCGCCGCGGCGTGACGCTGACTTCGAACCAGCGCTCGGAACCGTCGCCCGGCACGCGCACGCGGTCCTGCAGCGGCAGTCCCGTCGCGATCACCTTCGACTTGAGCGCCACCAGCTGGTCGAGCGCGGCACCCGAGAACACGTCGCGTTCGTGCTTGCCGAGGAAGTCGGAGCCGTCGACGGCGATACCGGCCTGATCGAAGGCGGCCGTGTAGCGCAGGTCGAGGTCCTGCTCGGCGATCGAGATGCGGGCCAGCCGCAGCAGATCGGCCCACGCCTGCGCGCTGGCCTCCGCGGCCGGCGAGGTCTCGGTGGGCGGCTGCTCCGACGACGGCGAAACCGGGGCGGCAGGCTCGGTCATGGGTCCGTACGGGATCAGCGTATGTCGATCACCCGCACGACGGTATAGGCACCGGCCTCGCTCCCCTTCCGGAGGAGCCACAGCCGGGCCGGCCCGCCAGGCCCGACGCGGGGCGCCGAGGCCGCCGCGCTCGGCGGCGGCAGGACGACGTTGGCGCCTGCGCCAGCCGACGTATAGGCGGGCGTCACGAAGAGCCCGGTGGCGTCGACGGTCTCGAGCGCGCCGTAGACCCGCAGGTCGCCGAGATCCTGGATGCTCGCCTGCCAGCGCAGTTCACGCCCCTTGGGGCCCTTCCGCACGACGCGCGTGCCGGCGATGCCGACGTCTGCCTTGAACGGCGCCACCGGCGTGCCGGGAATCACGGTGCCGCCCTTCACGATCGTGTGGAAGAGGTTGCTGTCGTTCTCCGGCAGCTGTTCGTAGCGGGCCGGATCGGCCTGCGACACGCGACCGCTCGCGAGCGCATCGAGCACGGAGACGAGCGCCACGAAGTTGATCCGGACGAGCGCGCGATCGGGGTCGGGACCGGGCCAGGGGCCGGTCTCGATGAGCACGACGCCGGTCCCCCACTTGGTGATGTTGTCGCCGAACGCCCGCACCTCGAAGGCATCGTCGTAGCGACCGATGCGCCCCGCCGCGAACGGCTGCAGGGCGTCGACGATGACGCTCGAGGCGCGCTTGGTCAGCTGGCGCCGCTGGTCCTCGGAGCGCGCCTCGTCGTAGGCGACCGCGAGCAGCGAGATGGCGGCCGGCTGCGGCGGCGTGCCGACCGACGTGCGCCAGTTCTGGTTGTGCAGGTTGAAGCCGATCACCGGCGACACCTTGTCGCGGAGCGCCTTCAGCAGCTGGCCCTCGGGCGTCTGCAGGTGCAGGGCGTCGCGGTTGATGTCGAGGCCCTGCGCGTTGCGTCGCTGGAAGCGCTCGGCGCCGTCCGGGTTGACCATCGGCACGATGTGCAGCGTCAGTGCATCGAGCAGCCGGGCGGTGACGGGCTCCTGCCGGTGCGCGGTGATCCACTGGCAGAGATCGAACAGCGCCGACGTCGCCGTCGGCTCGTCGCCGTGCATCTGCGACCACAGCAGGACGGCCTTCGGGCCGCGTCCGACCGTCAGGTGGTGGACGTTCCGGCCCTCGACCGACTGTCCGAGCACCTCGCTCTCGAACAACCCGGCGCCGTCGCGCACGATGCGCGCCACCTGCGCCTCGACCATCTCGTGGGTCACGAGGGGCGCCGGCGGCAGCGGCAGGCGTTCGCGATCCCAGAGATCGGCAAGCGCCTGCGGAGCCGGCGCGGCGATCTCCTGCGACGCCGAGGCGCAGCCCGACCCAGCGGCGACGAGAGGCACGGTGAGGAGGGCGATGGTGCGGGCCCGGCGGCGCGCGCCGCGGCCGATGGAGACGAGGCGAGCTGGCACGATCAGTAGCTTCCCGAAAGCTCCGGCTTACGGTCGACGAAGCGGCGGCGGCCGTTGCGGTTCTTGACGATCTCGAAGGCGTCGAACAGCTGGCCGGTGACCGTGCGGGCCTCGAAGCGCAGCGATTGCGGGCTCACCGTGACGACCTGGTACAGCTGCAGGTTCGCACCGGTGCGGGTCGCCCAGCTGCGGTCCTTGGCCACCTCGTACATCTTCGGCCCGCTCACCGACACGACGTAGACCGTGCCGGCATCGTCGCGGCGCTGCGCACCTTCGCGCAGGTTCTCGCCGCGGCCATAGGTGTGGTCGTGGCCCTGGAGCACGAGATCGACGTCGTACTTGTCGAACAGCGGCTTCCAGGCCGCGCGCAACGCCGGGTTGTCGCGCTCGGGCGCGAGCGAGTAGACGGGATGGTGGAAGGCGACGATCGTCCAGCGGTTCTCGTTGTCGGCAAGGCGCGCTTCCAGCCAGGCCGCCTGATCGGCGTAGCGGGCTTCCTCGGCGGAATTGAGGACGATCAGTCGGACGCCCTGGTAGTCGATCGAGTAGACCGTTTCCGACAACCCGTCGGGGCCATCCTCGGGAAGCGCGAACTGATGCCGCCAGAGCGGCGCGAGCTGGCGGGGCGCGTCGCGCTCCAGCCGGCCGTACTCGTGGTTGCCGACCGCGGGCAGCTGCGGGACCATCGCGTTCAGCCAGCCGCCGGCGCCGAACCACTCGCCCCACTGATCGTCGCTCTCGCCGACGTTCACGAGATCGCCGGCGTGCACCACGAAGCGGGCCCGCGGCGCGTCCACGAACGCCGAGCGGATCGTTCGCGACCACATCGACCGGATGTCGTTCTGCGCGTCGCCGAGATAGATGAACGAGAACGCCGACGGCTCAGTCGACGCCGTGCGGAAGTGGAACCATTCGCTCCAGGTCGAACCGTCGCCGACGCGGTAGGCGTACAACGTGTCGGGACGCAGCGCGGTGAAGCGGGCCTCGTGGTAGTACACCGTGCCGGTCGGCACCGGCACCGCCGACGTCCGGGCCGGCGACCGGCGGGCCAGGGCGGTGAACCCCGGATTGGCACTCGCCTCCGCGACCTCGGCGAAGGCCTCCTGGACGAACGCATCGGTGCGCCAGGTGACGGCCTGTGAACGGGCCGGATCGTCGCGCCAGGTGAGCACCACGCGGCTCGGGCGCCGCCCCGGATCGGCGGCCGGTACCGGTGTGGGCGCCTGCGCCGGCACCACGATGGCCCGAAGCCCCAAGGCCAGCGCGCACAGCAGGACGCCGGTCATGAGGCGACGCACTGACATCGATTGAGAAAGTTTCGTAGAACCGCGTCCCGCGCGGCGCGCGGGAGGGTGAACGGGCGCATCCTAGCACGGAGACGCGACCTTCGGCTCCAACCCCGGGCCGGGCCCCGGTCGCCCGTCCTCCGAGGCTGAATGTGTGTAGTCTGTGACCCGTGGCGACTCTCCCGGATCTCCAGACCCCGCTCGTCGTCGTCGACGCGCCGGCGCTGACGCGAAACATCGCGCGCATGGCCGCTGCGGCGGCCGCCGGTGGCAAGCAACTGCGGCCGCACGGCAAGACCCACAAGAGCGGCTGGGTGGCGCGCCAGCAGATCGCTGCGGGCGCCGTCGGGCTGACCTGCGCCAAGCCCGGCGAAGCCGAGGTGTTCGCCGCCGCCGGTGTCGACGATCTGCGCATTGCCTATCCGCTCTCGCCGACCTACGCGCCACGCGTCCTGTCGTTGATGGACGGCACCCGCATGTCGATCGTCGTGGACGACCTCGGCGTGGCGGAGGCCTGGTCGGACGTGATGGTGGCGGCCGGCCGGCGCCTCGAGGTGCTCGTGAAGATCGACGTCGGCACGCACCGGTGCGGCGTCGACCCGCGTGAACGCGACGCGGTGGCGTTCGTCGAGGGCGTCGATCGCCTGCCCGGCGTCGAGCTGCGCGGCCTGCTCAGTCATGCCGGGCACGCGTACGGCGGGTCGTCGGCCGACGAGATCGCCCGCATCGCCCGCGACGAAGCCGCGCT
>CBIHOS010000001.1:0-91448 GCA_966211945.1 uncultured bacterium | reverse complement strand
AGGCCGCCGAGGCGCAGGAGCGCCTGGCGGCGCGCCTCGTCGTGCGGCAGACCCGCGCGGCGGTTCTTCTCGGTCTGTCGATCGATGTGGAACCGCAGTTCGTCGTCGAGACGTCCTTCGACGTCCTGTCGCCAGAGCAGTGCACGCAGCCGGTGCCACATCTGCGGAGTGGGCATCGATCACCTCAATTGGCGGTCCTGACGTCGAGCACGAGATTGACGGCGCGCGACATCCGGCGCCAGTGTGCGAGCGAGTCCTCGAGGTGCCGTCGTCCCTGGGCCGTCAGTGCGTAGTAGCGGGCGCGGCGGTTGTTGTCGGTGACCCGCCAGTCGGAACGCACGAAGCCCTGACGTTCGAGCCGGTACAGGGCTGGATAGAGCGTGCCCTGGCCCAGTTGCAGCACCTGCTCGGACCACTGTTCGATGCGTTCGGTGATGCCCCAGCCGTGCATCGGTTCGAGCTGCAGCGCTCGCAGCACCAGCATGTCGATCGTGCCCTGCAGGACGTCGTTGCGGTCGGTACGCATTGGCTGCTCCCTCTGTCTGTCGAAAGAAGCATAGAGCCCTCTTCTTTCGACCGTCAAGGGAAAGCGGTGGGGCAAGAAAGTTGTGCCTTGACGACCGCGAGTTGGTATATAAGGGCGCAACCGTTTCAAGAAATCGGAATCGTGGGATGCGCTCCCGTTGCGTCTGGATGCAGATGCCGGAGGAGACCATGGCCCGAGTGAATTGCGATCCCTACGCGGGCGGCCATCTGTTCGCCCTCGTCAACCGGGTGACTTGCCTCTTCGACCGCGAGGACGAGGTCACCGCCGCTGTGCGCGCGCTCGAGGACGACGGCGTTGCGCCCGACGACATCGATGTGTTCGTGGGCGAGAAGGGCGCCCAGTGTCTCGATCTGTCCGGCAACGGCCACGGCAGGGCGGTGCGTCTGCTGCGGTCGATCGAGGACACGGTGGCGGACATGGGTGAGACCACTCACCGTATCGACGCCGCGCTGCAGCGGGGCGCCAGCCTGCTCACCGTCAAGTTGCACAAGAAGCCCGTCTTGAGTCACGGCGAGGACGGGCGCCTGCACCTCGCGCTGTTCGAGCGTCAGAGCGAGGAGAAGGCGCGCGCCGTGCGCGTGATGAAGGCGCTGCGGGCCCACGAGATCCACTACTGGGGTCCGTGGAGCGTCGAAGGCGTGTCCTCGACCTGACCCGCGCGCGCGGGGGGGCGGTCGGGGCGCCCGGAAGGCAGGACGGATGGCGCGGATGGCGTGGTCGAGGGGTGGCCTGCTGACGGGTTTGCGCCAGCGATGCGTCGGGTTGTACAGTCGGGCCAATCAATCCGGGAACACGCGTCGACGGTGACAGGGGTCAAAGAGTGACCATGACCAGGGAGCCGAGCATGCGGATATTGCGGGATTCGTTGCGGCAAGCGACCGTGCTTGCCGTGGTGTCGCTCTGGCCGGCTGTGGCCGGCGCGGCCTCGACCATCACGGGCACCATCACCTACGCCGGCAAGGTGCCCACGCTGCGGCCGTTGTCGATGGACGCCGATCCGGCCTGCGCCAAGAAGCACACGGGGCCGGTGAAGAACGAGATGCTGGTGCTCGGCAACGGCAACACCATGGGCAACATCCTGGTGTGGGTGTCCAAGGGGCTGCCGGCCGGCAAGACCTATCCGGCACCCAAGACGCCGGTCACCCTCGATCAGAATGGCTGTCAGTACAAGCCGCACGTGATGGGCATCATGGTCGGCCAGCCGTACCGGATCCTCAACTCGGACGGCGTCCTGCACAACATCCACACGCTGCCCAAGGTCAATCCGGCCTTCAACAAGGGCATGCCGGCGACCCTCAAGGAGACGAGCACGACCTTCGCCAAGCCCGAAGCGGTCTTCCACATCAAGTGCGACGTCCACCCGTGGATGAGCGCCTACGTCGCGGTCTACACGCATCCGTTCTTCTCGGTCACCGGCACCGACGGCAAGTTCAGCATCGCCGGTCTCGAGCCGGGCACCTACGAGATCACCGCCTGGCACGAGAAGCTCGGCACCCAGACGGCCTCGGTCACGGTGAGCGGGAGCGACACCAAGACCCAGAACTTCAAGTTCGCCGTCCCGGGCGCCAAGTAGCGCCTCGGAGAGACGCCCACATGAACGAGCCCGGCGCCGTCCTCGCACCGGAGCACCACGCTGTCGCCCACGAAGCCCACCACCACGAGGTGCTGGGCTTCTGGCGACACTACGTGTTCTCGGTCGACCACAAGGTCATCGGCATCCAGTACGCCATCACCGGCCTGCTGTTCCTGCTGTTCGGTTTTTCGCTGATGATGCTGATGCGGTGGCAGCTGGCCTATCCGGACACGCCGTTGCCGCGGATCGGCGCGCTGATCGGTGAGGCGCGCATGCCGGGCGGGACGATGCTGCCCGAGTTCTACAACGAACTCGGCGCGATGCACGGCACGATCATGGTGTTCCTCGGCGTCGTGCCGCTGGCGGTCGGCGGTTTCGGCAACTTCGTCCTCCCGCTCCAGATCGGCGCCCCCGACATGGCGTTCCCGCGGCTGAACATGGCCAGCTACTGGTCGTTCTTCCTCGGCGGCGTGATCATGCTCTTCAGCTTCACGGTGCCCGGCGGCGCCGCGCAGTCGGGATGGACGTCGTATGCGCCGTTGTCCAACCTGGCCGGATCGGGTCAGACGGTCTGGCTGATCGGGATGATCTTCCTGATCACGTCGTCGCTGCTCGGCTCGATCAACTTCATCACCACCACCGTGCAGCTGCGGGTCAAGGGACTGCACTTCATGCGGTTCCCGTTCTTCGTGTGGGCGCAGTTCGTGACGTCGTTCCTGCTGCTGCTCGCGTTCCCGCCGCTCGAGGCGGCGGCGGTGCTGCAGTTGATGGATCGCCTGGCCGGCACGAGCTTCTTCCTGCCGAGCGGTCTGGTCGTCAGCGGGCAGGCGCTCGCGGTGGCCGGCGGCGGCAATCCGCTGCTCTGGCAGCACCTGTTCTGGTTCCTGGCGCACCCCGAGGTCTACGTGCTGATCCTCCCGGCGATGGGGATCGTCGCCGAGATCATCGCCAACAACACGCGCAAGCCGCTGTGGGGCTACCGCTCCATGGTCTACTCGCTGGTCTTCCTCGGCTTCATGTCGTTCATCGTGTGGGCCCACCACATGTTCATGACCGGCATGGGCACGACGATGGCGTCGTTCTTCCAGACGACGACGATGATCATCTCGATTCCGTCGGTGGTGATCCTGACGGCGCTGGTCATCTCGCTGTGGGGCGGGTCGATTCGCTTCAACACGCCGATGCTGTTCGCGCTGGCGTTCCTGCCGATGTTCGGCATCGGCGGCCTGACCGGCCTGCCGCTCGGCCTGAACATCACCGACATCCCGCTGCACGACACCTATTACGTCATCGGCCACTTCCATTACGTGGTGGCGCCGGGGACGATCTTCGCGCTGTTTGCCGGGGTCTACTACTGGTTCCCGAAGGCGACCGGCCGGAGGATGAACGAGACGCTCGGCGCGATCCACTTCGCCGGCTCCTTCGTGTGCATGAACGTCGTCTTCATGCCGATGTTCTTCGTCGGACTCGCGGGTGTGTCGCGGCGCCTGTTCGACGGCGGCGCCTCGTACGACTTCGCGCAGCCGATCCTGCAGTGGAACATCGTCTCGTCGTGGGGCGCGTGGATCATGGGCATCTTCCAGATCCCCTTCATCTTCAACTTCTTCTGGAGCATCTGGAAGGGCGAGCCGGTGGGGCCCAACCCGTGGCAGGCGACGACCATCGAGTGGGCGGCGCCCTCGCCGCCGCCGCACGGCAACTTCCTCGAGCCGCCGCAGGCCTACCGCGGTCCCTACGAGTACAGCGTTCCCGGTGCGGCCACCGATTTCGTGCCGCAGAACCAGGCCTGACGCGATGGAGATCCCCTACACCGTCGAAGTCCGCCGCGACACCGGCCTGACCAACGGCAAGATCGGCATCTGGCTGTTCCTGGCCTCCGAAGTGATGCTGTTCGGCGCCCTGTTTGCGAGCTACATCCTGATCCGGGCCGGAGCCGAGACCTGGCCGAAGGGCGACACGATCCTCAACGTGCCGATGGCCACCTTCAACACGATGGTCCTGATCGGATCGTCGGTCACGATGGTGATGGCCTGGGCGTCGCTCGTGCGCAAGCGCTTCGACACGTTCCGGCTGTACATGGCGGTGACGATCCTGCTCGGGTGCGTCTTCCTCATCGTCAAGTACTTCGAGTACAGCCACAAGTTCCACGACGGGCTGCTCCCCAGCTCCAACAACTTCCTCGCGATCTACTTCACGCTGACCGGCCTGCACATGCTGCACGTCCTCGGCGGGATGGCGGTGAACGCCTGGCTGTGGGGGCCCGGCGCGAAGCTCTGGAAGACCAATCCGGAATGGTTCACCAACCGGGTGGAGAACTCGGGCCTGTTCTGGCACTTCGTCGATCTCGTCTGGATCTTCCTGTTCCCGACTCTCTATCTCCTGTAGGCGGACGCCCATGAGCATCGAGCACGCAGCGGAGCCGATCGGTCACGACCACGCCCACGACATCGATCGGCAGGTGCGGGTCTACCTCACCGTCTTCGTCGCGCTGATGGCCCTGACCATCGTCACCGTGGCGGTGTCGTACCTCCACCTGTCGACGCCGATGGCCATCACTGTCGCGCTCATGGTCGCGACGGTGAAGGGCACGCTGGTGGCGTGCTACTTCATGCACCTGCTGTCGGAGAGGAAACTGATCTACGTCGTGCTGGCCATCACGGCCTTCATGTTCGTGGTCCTGCTGGCGGTGCCGGCCTACACGCACAGCAACGGCTACTGGATCCACCCATGAACCTCCGTGTGGTGCACGCGCTGCTCATCCTGATGTCGGCAGGACTCGCCGTCCTCTTCGGCGTGTGGTGCCTGGAGCAGTACGGACGGGCGCACGGCACCGGCCCGCTGGTCGCGGCCATCGTCTCGTTCGCCGTGTCGTTCGCGCTGGTCGCCTACGACTCGTGGTTCCTGCGCAAGACGAGGACCCTGCGATGAACCTGCTCGCCTGCACGATGTGCTTCGGCGCAGAGGAGACGTCACTGATCGACGGGACCAGGCTCGGCATCCTGGTGATGCTCGGCGTCACCTTCGTCGTGCAGGGCGCCTTCGTCGCCTTCTTCATCTACCTCCGCAAGCGGGCCAGGGAGATCGCCGACGGCGATCTCGACGCCGAATGGTCGGAGCTCCAGCGAGGGTCGAGAACATCATGACGGAATGGCTCGGACTCCCGGCGCTGGCCGCGGATCACGGCGCGCAGATCGACAGCCTGATCGGCTGGATCCACGTGTTCATGCTGATCCTGTTCGTCGGCTGGGGCGGCTTCTTCACGTTCTGCCTGATCCGCTTCCGCCGTTCGCGCAATCCGGTGGCCGACTATGCCGGCGTGCGGTCGCACCGGTCGTCGTATCTCGAGATTGCCGTCGCCGTGGTCGAGGCGATCCTGTTGTTCGGATTCGCGATTCCGTTGTGGGCCGCGCGCGTCGACCGCATGCCGCCCGAGCGCGACACGCTGGTCGTCCAGGTCACCGGCGAACAGTTCGCCTGGAACATCCACTATGCCGGCGCCGACAAGGTCTTCGGGCGTACCGACATCACGATGATCGATCTCCAGTCGAATCCGCTTGGCCTCGACAAGTCCGACCCCGCCGCCGCCGACGACGTGACGACGCTCAACCAGATGCACCTGCCGGTCAATCAGCCGGTGATCGTCAAGCTGCGCAGCAAGGACGTGATCCACAGCTTCGGCGTGCCCGAGTTCCGCGTGAAGCAGGACGCCATCCCTGGGTTCACCATCCCGATCTGGTTCGTCCCGACGGTGACGACCGCCGAGATGCGCACCCGCAAGAGCAACCCGGAGTTCCAGTACGAGATCGCCTGCGCGCAGCTGTGCGGCCTCGGGCATGCGCGGATGCGCGGCTTCGTGACGGTGGAGGGCACGGCGGAATTCCAGGCGTGGCTGGACGAACAGCTCGCGGCGCAGGCCGATCCGTTCCAGTGACCCTTCGTGCCGTCCGCACGTGAACGCCGGTCCGTGAGCCGTTCGAGGTGACGATGTTCGATCTTCGGCCACGCCTGGTCCACAGCCCCCAGAATCGGCGGACGTTCTTCAACACGAGCGTCGAACTGCCGTGTCCGGTCTGCGGCGGCGTGGTGGCCTTCGCGCCGCGCGCGAGTGGCGTCCTCTGCGGCCACTGCGGCTCGCCGCTGCACCGCCAGCCGGACGATGCGACGCCGCTCGGGCCGACCGCGATGCTGCCATTTCGCGTGTCCGAGCCCGAGGCGCTGGCCAGCCTTGCGACGGCGGGCGCTACGCAGGCGGCAGCGGCGAATGACGCAGGTCGACCGACGGCGCTGCGCCGGCTGTACGTGCCGTACTGGCATCTCGCCGCGCACATCGCCACGACCTGGCGAGTCAGCGAGTACGACACGTTCACCCCTGGCTCCGGCTCGGACGGTGAAATCGCCGTCGACTACGAACAGGCAATCCTGGCCGCGACCCCCGACAGCGACAGCAGTGTCCTCACCGACCTGGAGCCCCGGCTCCTGCCGGAAGCCACAGCGTACGAGCCAGCGCAACTCGCCGGGATCGCCGTTCTCGACCCGACGGTCGTCCTGAGCGACGCATGGTCGACGGCGCGTGAACGCTGGGAGGCACGTCTTTCGGACCTGGTGCGCGAAGAGGGCGGCCTGGGGTCGGAGGAGGTCGAGGAGAACCTCACCGAGTATTCGCAGGAGCGTGCCGCGCTGGTCCTGGTGCCGGTCTACGTGCCGGAACGCACCGACGGCGCGGCACCGGCGTCGTGGGCCGTCGACGGCTATTCGGGCGCCGTTGTCCACGCGCGCGCGAAACCGAGCGAGCCCGACGCCGACGCTGCGGCAGACGTGCCGCAGGTGCCCGAAGCAGTGATCGGCGGCGCCGTCCTCGTGGTGATCGCGGGCGTCCTGCTCCTGTTCGGCCTCTGGTTCGCACAGCGGCTCTGGTGGTACTGACGGGTCACCCGAACATCTTCGGCGTCGGCATACGCGCCCGGATCGCTTCGAGTTCCTCGACCGTCACGTGCCCGAGGCCGCGCTTGCGGCACGAATCCTCCACCGCCTTCATCACCATGCCGCGGACGAATGCCGGCACCTTCTTCATGCGCGCCGCCGCCTCATCGTCCCAGGCGATGGTGGCCGCGGTGTCGCTGCCGTACTCGAGCGTCGGCCGGGTCGGCCGGCCGGCCTCACTCGCGCGCCCCTGCACGGTCAGGAGCGGCGAGCCGGCGAACGTGCCGGGCACGTGCGTGCACAGCGGGTCCTCCGCCATCACGTCGCCGGTCATGCCGTAGGCGCGGGCCCGGCAACCGCCGCAGTGCCCGTTCATCTCGCACGGCCCGCATCGTCCGCCGAGCGTGGACCGCCGGCGGATGTCGGTGAAGAGCGCCGATGACGTCCACAGATCGGAAAGGCTCGCCTGGCGCAGCGACCCTGCGAACACAGGCAGGTAGGGGCAGGGCGTCACGTCGCCGTTCGGCCGGATGCCCATGTAGTGCGTGCCTGCCGGGCAGCCGCCGGCGCCGCCCGAGTAGACGCGAATCGGCGAGGACCCCAGTCCCACCGGCGCGTCCGCGGTCGTGCCTGCGCCGTCGTCGTGCTGGAGCAGCGTCTTGATGTAGTGCGGCGCGCACTTGGCGTTCACCAGCATGCGGCCGGCGTATCGCCGCTGGATGCGGTGGAGCGCAGCGAGCACCTGGTCGTACTGATCGGGCGTGATGTCCGAGACGAACTGGCCGCGGCCGGTCGGGACCAGGAAGTAGAGATTCCACACTCGCGCCGCGAGTTGCTCGTGCGCGAAGTCGGCGATCGCGTCGAGCTCGTCGAGGTTGTGCGATCCGGCGGTCGTCTGGACGATGAACGGCAGCCCGGTCCTGGTCAGGATCGCGGCGCCGTCCACGGTGTTGCGCCACGCGCCGCGCACGTTCCGAAAGCGATCGTGACGATCGGCGTCGAGCGCATCGAGCGACAGCGACAGCCCGCGGGCGCCGGCGTCGGCGAGCCGGCGGGCGACGTTCTCCGTGATCCGCACGCCATTGGTGCCGACCACGACCCACAGGTCACGCTCCGCGCCGCGCTGGACGATCTCCAGGATGTCGCGGCGCAGCAGCGGTTCGCCGCCGGTCAGGATCGTCAGGCACTCGGGGGCGAAGGTCGCGATCTCATCGATGATCCGGAAGCAGTCCTCGGTGCCGAGCTCGCTGCGGTCGGCGAAGTTCTCCGTGCCGACTTCGGGCCTGCCGCCTGCGTCGAGATAGCAGTGCTCGCACGCCAGGTTGCAGCGATAGGTCAGGTTCCACGAGATGACGTACGGCCGCGCGAATGACATCGTATCCATAGGTTACGAACCGGTACCCGGTACCCGGCACCCGGTACTATCTACATCCCGAAGAAGTCCTTCGCCGCGTCGAGGACCCGCTCGTCGACCTCGACGACGCCGCGTTCGCGCGCGAACCGCTCGATGCCGGTTCGCGCCATCGGGCGGACGAACTCGGGGATGTTGGTCAGCCGCGCTTCGGCGGCGGTCGTCCAGCGCACCGCGGCGTCGCTGGCCGGCACTGACGGTGCCCGGTCGGCCGACGTCTCGGCGGAGGCAGGCATCATCGCGGCGAAGGGACAGCCCCCACCCGCGGCCACCTGGGCGCCGTCGCCCGCCGAAGCCCCGTCGGCAAGGCGGGGGCCGATCCGCACACCCAGCGACTGGACGATCTGCGTCTCGTAGGCGTTGGTGAGCATCGCCATCTCGTAGCCGCATTCCGGACACGCGTAGACGACCGACAGCGAGCCGCGTTCCGGCGGTCCCATCGTCTGCAGCGTCATCGGGGTGTCGCAGGGCACGCAGAGGAACTTCATCGGTCGGTCTCCTTGCTGTCCTCACCGAGCGTCTCGAGCAGGCGGAGCGCGATCTGCGCCACCGCCTGGCCGACAGGTGTGCGCGTCGCGTTGGCGAGCGGCTCGCCGCGATCGCAGGATTGCGCCAGTGCCGGATCGAACGGCACGCTGCCCAGACAGGGCACGTCCAGGCGTGCCGGACCCGAGGCGAAGAGCGGGCGGATGGCGTCGCACTCGCGACAGTAGTAGCCGCTCATGTTCTCGACGTAACCGAGGACGCGGTGCGGTCCGGCCGACAGCGCCGCGGCGGAGCGCGCGACGACGCCGCGGGCGACCTCGGACGGAATCGTGACCAGCAGGAACGCCGCGCGCCGGCCGAGGTACTCGGCAAACTGCACCGTGCGCTCCGCGCCCGGCGGCAGATCGAACAACAGCACGTCGAGCTCGCCCCACGCGAACGAACGGAGGATCTCGCCGAGCAGCGCGAACTCCCGCGTCGCCCGCCACGTGTGCGACTCTCCCTGCGCCGCGCTCTCGAACTCGAGCGCCGCCGACTCCGGGATCACCGAACCCATCGAGAAGACGGCGATGCCGCTGGCCGTACGCGGCAGGGCGACCTTGTCGTGCCCGGGAACGAACGTGGCGTTCTGGACGCCCGCCATCTGCGCCTGGGACGGGCCGTTGAAGTCGGCGTCGAGGATGGCCACCCGCTGGCCGCGAACACGCAGGGCCTGCGCGATCTGCAGCGTCAGCGTGCTCTTGCCGACACCGCCCTTGCCCGACCCGATCGCCACGAGGTGCCGTACGCCGGCCAAACCGCCGGCGATCGCCGCGCGCTGGCCGGCGACTTGAGCGAGCACGGCGGACCCGCCGTCGCCGACGATGTCGTGATAGCCCTTCATGCGGCGCCGAGCGTGATGCCGAAGGCGCGATGCGCCGCGGCCGGGCGGAATCCGACGGCGGTCAGCTCGCCTGCCGCGATCTCGTCGGGGTGGACCTGTGCAAACGTCAGCGTCTCGATGCCGCCCGCGCGGAGGCGCGCGCAGAGCGCCCGCAGACGTGCGCCGCCGTCATCGACGAGCGACCTCATCGCCGCGATCCCGCCGTCAACGGTGTGGAGCACGTACGCTTCGATGCGTTCGTCCGACGCCACGGCGAGTCCGCGCAGATCCTGCTTCCGCGCCGCGAGCGCCTCGTTCGACCGCGCCCAGCACCCCGGCGGATGGAGGTCGTCGAGCACGCCATTGGCGGTGAGATCGTCAACCGTCACGGGGATCACGAAGCGGTCGACAAGCGGCTCGGGCCGCTCGCCGGCGTCCCCGTGTGACACGTAATCGATGAGGCACGCTTCCTCGGTGTAGCCGCTGGCGTTGAACAGCTGGCAGGCCGGCTCGAACGCCTGCGGCACATGGGCGACGATCCGCGGCGGCCCCAGGATGGCCAGCTTCGACCCGAGCGAGTCGAGCAGGTGCCGCCCGTGGCCCTGCCGCCGGTGATCGGGATGCACCGCGATCCGGTGGACGAGCGTGCCCGACGGCCGCTTGGCGCCGATCAGCACGCCGATCGGATCGCGGCCGGAGAAGGCGACCATGCAGCTGCTGCACCACACCTGCAGGTCGCGGATCGATCCCTTGAACGCGCCGGGAGTCATCGGCGGTTCCTCGGGAAAGTACGGATGCCAGCAACGGTTCAGCGCGTCGACGAGCAGCGCGATGTCGTCGGTGCGGCAGAATCGGTAAGAGCTCATGTCTGGTCCTGGCAGCGTTCCTGGCCCGGGCTTCCAGGGCCGCGTTCGGGCCCACCTTCGCCTGACGGCTTCGGTGCGCCAAGCAACGGGCCCTACCTCGAATCAGCCGGCAGGGTGCGCGCGTTGAGCGGACTCACCTCGTTGAGGTAGTCGTGTCCGTTGGTCGCCGGTGCCGATCCGGCCGGCGTCGGCGCCGCGGTCGCGGCTGGCGTCGCCGCCTGGCCATGGCCGTTCCCCGCCTGCGCGGGCGGGCCGGAGTATGTGGCGATCATCTCGGCCATCATCCGCTTGCCGGCTTCGATGCCGTCCTCGACCAGGGCCAGATCGATGGTCGCGGCACTGCGCTCGCGGGCGATCTCTTCGATCCGCTCCTGGGTCTTGTCACGCATGAAGCCGGCCGGCACGCGCAGCACGCGCTGCGCCGCATCGGCGGTCCACTCGAACGTCGAGATCAGCGGGTTCTTCCGATCGTCGCGGGCGACGAGCCGCGCTTCGGTCGACCGCATCCCGCTGTCGACCGCGCCTTCGACTGCGCCTCCGACTGGGGCGGCCGCACCGTTGGCAGCCGCGCGGGCTGCCGGCGACTGGATGTCGAGCGGCGCGCCTGTCTCTTCCTCGATGACCTGCCGGGCGAAGTCGAGCGTGATCGCATCGATCTTCATCATCCGGGCGCGCTTCTCGACCCGGGCCTTGACGCGGCGCCGCTGGTAGGCGTTCTTCATCGTCCAGAGGCCCTTGCGCGCCTCCTCGGACCACCGGAGCTTGCGCCCGTCGTAGGTCGTCTCCTCCTGCAGGCCGCCCTCGACCGCGGCGATTCTCTCGATCATCTCGTGTGAGATCACCTCGAAGTCCGAGGCGCCGCACACGGTGCAGCGGACGGCGTCGCTCTGCGTCGCCGCGACACCGCAGGCGCGGCACATCGACACCGGACCCGACTTCGCCCGTTCGAGCGCCACCGCCTCGGCCAGCGCCCTGGTCGCCGAGGACGCGCTCTTCGGCATGAACCGATCCATCGCCTCGTCGATCACCGCGCTCGTGATCACCGAATGCCCCTTCTCGAGCGCCAGCCGCAGCACGCCGGTGCGGGCGATGCCCTTGACCTGATCGGGCACGTGGGTCATCCGCGCCTCGGCCTCGGGCGTCCAGCGCACAGTTTCCTCGGCCCGGACGTCGAGGCGCGGCGTCTCCAGCCGCGTCGACAGGAGCACATCGCACGGCGAGGCGCGCAGCACGTTCTCGGCGTTGCTGCCGAGGTCGGTTGCGTCCTTCGGGCTGTGCACGCCGATCCGCCCCATCACGATCAGCCAGGGATGGGTCTTGCGGGCGTGGTCGAGAATCTTCTGGAACGGCTTGCCGTCGAGCAGGGTCTTCTTGAGCGTGACGCCAGCCTCGCTGGCCATGCGCTCGCCGACCTCGAGGTGCGACTGGTAGATCTGCGCGAGCCCGGTGTCGATGATCTCCTCGTGCAGCTGGTTCTGCTCCTCGAAGCGGAATACCTTCGCCGCCTGCTCGGTGAGCACGTTGACGATGCCGTTGAAGACCGAGTAGTGGAGGTAGGGATCGTAGACGGCAATCGCCTCGACCTGCTTGCCGAACGTCCCGGCCAGATCGATGGCGGTCATCAACGCCCCGAACGACTGCGGGCTGCCGTCGATGCCGACGAGGATCGTGTCGCGCGCCGCCTCGCCCGCCTCGGGCACGTGCTTGACCACCCACACGTCGCGGTCGGCCTGCCGCGCCACCCGCTCGCACACCGAGCCGACGACGCTGTCGCGGGCACGGCCGATGCCCAGCGCGCCGAGCACGACCAGGTCGTGGGCCGAGCCGGCGAGGTCCCGGAGAATCTCGATGTGATGCTTGCCGTCCATCATCCGGGGCTCGAACGCCAGGCCGGACTGGGCGCACACCTTCGACATGCCGTCGAGATAGCTGTCCGAGATCAGCTTCAGCCCCATCGTGATCAGGCTGTCGTGGATCTTCCGCTGACGCTCGAGTTCCACTTCGTCGATGTACTCCTCGGGCAGCGTGTACTCCATCTGCCGGAACCGGTAGTCGTGCAGCTTGGCGGCATACACGTGACAGCCGACAAGCTTCGCGTCGAACGCCTTGCCGAGGTCGATGGCGCAGGTGACGGCGCGGTTGGAGTGGTCGGAGTTGTCGACGGGGACGTAGATGCTCTTGTACATGGATCCTCCGGATGGCCCGCGGCAGCTCACGCCTGCGTGGCTGCTGGTTGACTCCGCTTGTCGAGCCCGCCGCGGGCGCGGGAGCCGTACCGCCATCGCACGTAGCCGATCACGGCCAGTTCGAGGGCGAGGATGGAGAGCGCCGTCCTGACCATCGGTCCAAGCGCCGACGGGACGACCTCCGGTTCGAGATAGATCGAGTACCACTGCGTGAGACCACGCCGGTTGCCGCGCTCGCGCGACGCGCCGTCCCACACCGAGAAGGCGATCGGCAGGAATTCGCTCGGCGCGAAGGCCGCCGCCTCTTCCAGCCGCAGCGGCCGCGTGAAGATCACCGACCACTCGCCGCGGTCGTAGCTCGCCACGCCGGTGACGTCGGTCCTGTCCTTCGGCGCGACGTCGGCGCTGCCGCGGCCGATGAACTGCGCGGGCCCGGCCGAGGCCAGATCGAAGAACCAGAGATCGACGGCGTTCTGCCCGTCGCCGAACAGGAAGTACGGCTTGCGGGCCCCGGTCGGCGCCTCCGACGGAATCTGGATGGCGACGGCGTCAGAGAACTCGGAGCCTTCTGCCGGCGCGGCTTCTTCGGCAAACGGATCGGCCTCGGCCGGCGCGGCTGCGCCCTCTGCCACCTCCGCGTCGCCGAACGGATTGGCGTCATCGGCGGCTGGCGCCGCAGCCGACGGCGCCTCTTCCTCCTCGATGGGCACCGGCAGCGATGGACCGTTCTGACCGGTCTTCTCCGCGCTCATGTCGTTCCACCGCACGAGCAGCGCGATCGACTGCTTGTCGTAGATCGCCTGTACCCGCACCGACGTCGCCGGTGGGTGGAACGATCGACCGGGCTCCATGATCTGCCCGATGATCGGCAGGCGCACCGTCGGTGCCGCTTCGAAGATCGCCGCGCCCTTGGCCGGATCGATCGGCGTCTGGACGTAGCGGGCGACGACGAGGTTGTCGTAGCCTGGCCCCGCGCCACCGGACAGCGAAACGATGTAGTCGGTGATCGCCCACCGCTGTTCGGGCGAGAGCCCGTCGACGAAGGCCGGCATCGGCGTGCCGTTGAAGCCGGTGCTCATCGTCCGGAAGATGTCCTCGCGCGACGACCCGCCGCGGAACGTCCACGGCTGCGTCAGGTCGGCGGCGCGAATCGCGCGGTTGTCGTCGTCTTTCAGCGTGGGTGCCGACGGCCCGTCGCCGCGGCCGAGCGTGCCGTGACATCGCGCGCAGCCCGTCTCGTCGTACAGCTTCTTGCCCTGCGCGATCGACGCCTCGGACGCACCAGGCGCGCCAGGAAGGTCGACGGGCGTGGGCACGCGCTCGGGGTTCGCGAAGTCGGGCGAGAACGTCGTGATGTAGTACGCGAGGTTGGCCACGTCCTGGTCGGCCAGGTTGGGCCAGGCCGGCATCGACGTGTACGGCATGCCGCGGCGGATGATGTCGACCAGATCCTGATGGGTCGGCAGCGCGCCGTTGGCGGTCGTGCGGACCTTGAACTTGCCGGTCGTGAAGTTGCGCGGCCGGGGGAACAGATGCGGCGTCGCGTCGCCCTCGCCGTCGCCCTTCTCGCCGTGGCACTGCACGCAGTACTTCTCGTACAACTGCTTGCCGGCGGCGCGCTGCGCCTCGGTGCCGACGTCCGGAGCCTGGGCCTTCGTCGTCGATCGCAGCGGCAGCAGGCACGCCAGGGCGACGAGCACGAAGGCACTGCCGCGTGAGAGGAAGTGCGCGCTCATCAGTGCGTCTCCTCTCGGGCCCGCGGCTTCTGGCCGGTGAAGTCGTAGAGGAAGAGGATGGCGTCCCACATCTCTTCTTCCTTCAGGATCTTTTCCCAGGCCGGCATGGCCGACTCCCAGGGACCGCCTTCCTCGGGCATCCCCGGCCCACCCTTGGAGATCCGCCACACCAGGAACGAGTCGCGCAGGCCGGCGATCGAGCCGTCGGTGAAGTTTGTCGGGATCGGATCGAGGCCGTGCACGAACATGCCGTTGCCCGAGAGATCGTCGCCGTGGCAGAAGACGCAGTTGCGGTAGTAGACCCGCCGGCCGTTGGCGATGTGCCGGCGGAACTCGGCCGGGTCGGAGGCCTCGAGCCGCAGGAACGGGTTCTCCGTGGCGTCGAGATCGATCTTCTTGTCGTGCACCGTGATCTCGGACGGCGAGGCCGGATGGACCGTGCGCGAGAAGAGCGGCGGCTCGAGCGGCACGTTCATCTTCATGTACACGTTGCCCGCCGCCAGGGCCGGAATCGCGACGACGGTGGCCGCGAGCAGCGGCGTGAAGCGCCGCTCGGTCATGAAGCGCACGAGCGTGCCGGCGGCCTCCTGCCGGCGGTCCTCGCTCGACGACACGTACGCGAGGATGGCCAGGGTCACGATCCCCATGTACATCGTGACGACCGAGGCCGGAATCGGCGCGGTGAAGCCGAAGCGCAGAAGGACGTAGACCCCGACCCACCAGGCGCCGGCCCACAGCAGCAGGCCGACCCTGAGGAAGCGCAGGACGCCGAACGCGGCGAGCACGGCGATCACGACGAGGAGATTCATTGCGCAGCTCCGCTTGCGCCCTGGCCTGCCGGAGCGGCGGCCCCGGGGGAGTACTTGTGTGTCGTCTGCAGCGTGACGGTGGGCGTGCCGCCGAGCGTCTGCAGGGCCGCGATCACGCAGAGCAGTTCCTGATCGGTGAGGCCGAACGGCGGCTGGTTCATCGGCTGCATGGCCGGCGGGAAGCCAGGCACGACGAACGCCGTGGGCTCGTACAGCGACTGCGCCAGGTACTCGACGTCAGTCATGCCGGGCACGCGGGTCGCGGCGCGCGCGCCGACGCCCTCGAGGTCCGGGAAGCGGAGCGCGCCGGACTTCCCAATCGTGTGGCAGGTGAGGCAGAGCCCCTTGCCCTCCATGATCTCGCGCCCGACCTTGACCATCTCCGGCGTGGTCATCTCCGCAGCCAGCGCCTTCTCCTCGGGCGGCTGCACTTCTTTCTGCGGCACCATCTGGCCGACGTAGCCGTAGAACGCCGTCGTCCCGAGCACGAGTGCCCCGATGCGGATGCTGTGAGGAATCCTCATGGTCGCGCCGTCCGCCTACGAGGGGGTGGAACTGCCACCGGCCAATTCCGGCGAGACGTCGGGCCCGTGCGCGAGCTGGTGCCGCTCCTCGAAATCGGGGCGGTCGTGGAGGCTGGTGATCCAGAACACGATGCCGATCAGGACGAAGAACACCAGCACCGTCACGGAGACGACCTGCGTGGCGAAGCCGAGCGTCGGCGTGAACGCATCGGGCGATCGATCGCGGATGACCCCGTACACGTGCCAGTGCTGGCGCAGCCCCGATCGCACGTACCCCATCAGGCCCATCAGCCAGGTGAAGGTCACGGCGATGAAGATCAGGACGTACTGCGAGATCGCCGGGATGCGTCCCCAGTGGACGTCGCCGGTCCGGCGCGCGCCGCGGAAGAGGAAGACGTCGATCGCCGTGATCGACACCATCGCGAAGAGCACCGACAGCACCTGCGGCACCGACAGGCGGATGCGCACCGTGGCTTCGACGAAGTAGCCGTAGACGCCGAGGAAGATCACGAAGAGCGAGACCGCCGCGAAGATGGTCAGCTGCACCGCGTGGCCCCGCTTCGCCCAGGCGACGGTGGCGACCTTCCCGGTCCGGCGATAGAGCAGGAAGCTCATGAACGTCGTGAGGATCAGGATGTTGACCGCGGTGTTCTTCGCCGACATCACGCCGAGGAAGCCGAGGATGGGGTGCGACGACCCGCGCATCGCCCGCACTTCGGTCACCGTCGCGATGATCGATCGCGGCGTGGCCCACACCATGAAGCACAGCACGATCACGATCAGCAGGTACTTGATGACGTTCTGGAACTGGCGCGAGCCCTCGACCCGCCCCATGCCGAGCCAGAGGTAGTAGTTGGCGGCGAGGAAGAGGTTGCCGATCAGCACCGCCTGGATGATGAACAGCCACGAGAAGGCGCCGCCCATCATCGTCAGGCCGAGCGTCTGGGAGTACGCGTAGATCTCCTTGGCCAGCCAGTAGCCGGCAAACGGCAACGGCAGGAAGGCGCTGATCGCCACGAAATTGCCGATGTACCCCATCCAGTCGTAGTGGGCGCGCTCCTCGTCGGTCTCCGCGTTCAGGAACTTGAAGGCGGCGTAGGCGGCCGCCACCGACCCGCCGAACGCGACGTTGGCGATCATCCGGTGGACGTTGATCGGCATCCACGTGAAGTTGTAGACGGCATCCCACGTCGAGAGCAGCACGCCGTCGGGCCCGATGCCGCGCGGCGACATCATGAACGTCAGCCAGGCGTTGGCGATGAACATGATCGCGGTGCCGACGACGTTCAGGCCGAGGCCGAGGCCGAGGTGCACGAGCGGATGGAACTTCCCCCAGCCGTAGTAGTAGGTGTAGAGGAAGAACGCTTCGAAGAAGAACAGCAGGACGTACGGCAGGAAGGTCGGCGAGAACACCCCCATCAGGTAGTTCGTGAAATGGGGGTACAGGATGATCAGCATGAACGCCAGGGCCGCGCCGAACGTCGCGGTCAGCGAAAAGGACACCGACAGGAGCTTGGTGAATTCGTGGGCCAGCCGGTCGTAGCGGCGGTCGCCGGTCTTGTAGCCGATCCCCTCGACGATCAGCGCGAAGATCGGAATGGCGAGCACGAAGGCGGCAAACAGCAGGTGCAGTTGCGCGACCATCCAGATAGCGACCCGGCTGCCGACGCCCGGGAACCTCCGGTACGGCGGCGCCTGGTCGCCAGGTGCAGCGGGGGGCGACGTGGCCGCTCCTGTCTGTGCGGGCGCGGTCCCCGCCGGAGCCGCCTCCTGACTGAACGCGACGACCGGCGAGCGCGCCGGTGACGGTGGCTGCGGATTGCGGCTCGCCAGCACCGAGGCCATCGTGACGACGCCGGCAAACATCACGAAGACGACGACCGGACCGAGCAGGACCTGCAACTTGAGGTTCATCGTGGCGATTCCCTCAACCGATGGCCGCAGCACGCCCCTGACGCGCGGTGCGCGCGCTCGGGCACGTGGGTCAATCAGGCGGGGAAAATCGCGACGCCGGCACGGACTGCGTGGCACAGAGAGACACGAGGCCCTGGCCGCGCGTACACGCGATGGATCGATGAAAACGCGGTCGCGCTCCCCGCGAAATCTGTGTCGCGGAGGCGGCCCGTAAGTCCCGTCTGATTGAGGCCGTGAGTCTACTCACGAACTCGGACGACGGTCAAGCGCCTACAGCCAGCCGTAGCGCCGGAACTTGAAGAAGAGGAAGACGTCGATGAGGATCATCGACGCCAGCGTCAACGGATAGCCGGCCGCCCACTTCAATTCCGGCATGTGCTCGAAGTTCATGCCGTAGATGCCCGCCAGCAGCGTCGGCACCGTGATCAGCGCGCCGTAGGCGGCCAGCCGCTTGGTCACCTGGCTGTCGGCGATGCCGACCAGCGCCAGCGCGACGGAGACGGCCGTCTGCAGCATCTCGCGCTGACCGTCGATCGCGGCGTTGATGCGCACGAGGTGATCGAACACGTCGCGGAAGTACTCCTGGGAGCCGAGGCAGACCGACGGCACCCGGCCGCCGAACATCTTCGCCGTCGCTTCCATCAGCGACGCCACCGCGTGCTTGAGCACCATCAGCCGGTACTTCAGGTCGTAGAACGCCTCGATGTTCTTGGCGCTCGGCGAGGTGCGGAAGATCTCGGTCTCGAGGCGCTCGAGATCGGCTTCGAGCCTGGCCAGGACGGGGAAGTAGCGATCGACGACCGTGTCCATGATCGCGTAGAGCACGAAGCCCGCGCCCCGGGCCAGGTTCTCGGGCTCGGCCTCGGCCCGGGCCCGGATGCCCTTGAAGCCCAGCGGCGTCTTGCGGCGGACCGAGAGCACGTAGTTGCGCCCCACGAAGATGGCGACCTCACCCACGATGAAGTCGCCGTCGGGCGCGGCCGGATCGATGTCCACGGTCTGCAGCACCGTGAACATGCTCGATCCGTACTCCTCGATCTTCGGCCGCTGCTGGCCCTTGCGGGCGTCTTCGACCGCAAGCTCGTGCAGGCCGAACTCCTCCGCCATCTGCTCGAGCTCGCCGTCGTCGGGTTCGAACAGCGCCACCCACACGAAGCAGTCCGGCCGGACGACGTAGTCGGAAATCGCCTCGACGCTGATGTCGCCGAGCTTCTGACCGTTCTGGTACGCGACGCAGTTGATGACCATGGCGGGAGTGGAGCCTATGATGCCTCGCCGGGGCCTGTCGTCACGGCAGCGCCGCCGCGGCGGCCTTCCTGGCGAGCAGCTCGATGAGGATCGCGTCCCGCTCGTCGGTCATGTCGTCGACCGACACGCGCGCCAACGCGTCGCGCACGCCGTCCACGAGCCGGCCGCGGAGCTCCGCGTCGATCGCAGGCTGACCGAGGTCGCGCCACCAGTCCTCGATGGCCGGTCCGAGGTGATCGATCATGTGGCCGATACCGCCGCCGCCGCCCGACAGGTGGAGGTTGACGAACGGGCCGAGCAGCGCCCAGCGCAGCCCTGGACCGTGCGCAATGGCCGCGTCGATGTCGGCCACCGAGGCCACGCCCTGCTTCGCCAGATGGAAGGCCTCACGCCAGAGCGCCGCCTGCAGCCGGTTGGCGACATGGCCCTTCACTTCGCGCTGGAGGTGGATGGGCTTCTTGCCGATCGATCTGTAGAAATCGAGCGTCGCCTCGATCACGTGAGGAGCCGTGAGCCGGCCGCCGACGACCTCCACGAGCGGGATCAGGTGCGGCGGATTGAACGGGTGGCCGAGCACGACACGTTCGGGGTGCGAGGCGGCATCCTGCAGTTCCGAGATCAGCAGCCCTGACGACGACGAGGCGATGATCACGTCGGTGCGGACGACCGCCGAGATGTCGCGCAGCAGTTGCCGCTTGAGCTCGAGCCGTTCCGGCGCGTTCTCCTGGACGAAGTCGACGCCGGCCAGCGCGCGCGGCAGGTCGTCGTCGAAGGAGAGTCGATCGAGTGACGCGCCTGGGGCCAGGCCGATGCGCGTGAGCGACGTCCACATCCGGGCCACGAGGGTCCGGAGCGCCGGTTCGGCCCCGGGCGCCGGATCGGTGGCCGCGACGTCGAAGCCGCGCGCGAGGTAGCAGGCGGCCCAGCCGGCCCCGATGACGCCCGTGCCGACAATGCCGATTCGCCCGTAAGTCCGTGCCGTCACGTCGTCGTGTGTGTCCGTTGCGATGCATCTCGGACGCGCCGGCCCTGGCCATCCGTGCCGGCAGTGTTCCACAGATTGCGGCGAGAGGGTGTTCCGTGTCAGCGCGAGAACACCGCTTCGTCGAGGTTCATGATCGTGCTCGTGACGACCGTCCACGCGGCGAGATCGGCGACGTCGAGCGACGGGTCGCGCGGATGCTCGCCGGTGGACAGCAGGGCCGCGGCCGCCGCCGTGTCGCTTGCGTACCTCGCGCGCGTGCTCTGCAGCAGCGTCGTCAGGGTCTCGAGCTCCGATGCGGTCGGACGACGCGACAGCACGCGTTCGGTGGCGAAGGCCACCCGCTCGGCCGGCGTCGGCGCCGCACGCATCGCCTGTGCGGCCAGGACCCGGGCGCTCTCGACGTACTGCGGGTCGTTCATCAGCACGAGTGCCTGCTGCGGCGTGTTCGTGCGCTGCCGCGTGACGATGCAGGTCAGGCGCTCGGAGGCATCGAACGCGATGGCCGACGGCGGCGGCGCGGTGCGCTTCCACGCGGTGTACAGGCTGCGGCGGTAGAGGCCCTCGCCGGTGGACTGCGGATACGTCGCCTTGGCGACCAGCGCTTCCCACACACCGGCCGGCTGGTACGGGTAGACGCTCTTGCCGCCGACTGTGCGCACGAGCAGGCCGCTGGCCGCGAGCGATGCGTCGCGCACCTGTTCCAGCGGCAGCCGGAACGACGGCCCGCGCGCGAGCCACGTGTTGTCGGGATCGTCGGTGCGCTCGGCCATGTCGACGATCGACGACTGCCGGTAGGTGGCCGACATCACGATCGTCTTCAACAGGGCCTTGGTGTCCCAGCCAGAGTCGACGAACGTCGTCGCGAGCCAGTCGAGCAGGTGCGGATGGCTCGGCATCCGGCCCTGGCTGCCGAAGTCGTCGGCCGTCGGCACGATGCCGCGGCCGAACAGCATGGCCCAGTAGCGGTTGACGAACACGCGCGCCGTCAGCGGATTCTCGGGCGCCACCAGCCACCGCGCCAGGCCGAGGCGATTGCGCGGCAGATCCTTCCGGAACGGCAGGATGGCCTGCGGCGTGCCGGGTTCGACCGGGTCGGTCGGGGAGTCGTAGGCGCCGCGCGCCAGGATGAACGTCGGACGCGGCGCCGGCAGGTCGCGCATCACCATCACGCTCGGCTGCTGCGTGAGGATCGTGTTCTCCTCGTCGCGCACGGCCGTGAGCGCGGCGAGCCGGCTGCGCCAGGCCCGATCGACGAGCAGGCGGTAGTGCTGCCGCAGGTCCTTGCGCCGGGCGGGGTCGGCGATCGCGCGCGTCATCACGTCGTCCAGCCCCGCGAGGCCTTCGACCTCGAGCCGCGAGAGCTGCCGCGCATAGACGCGGAAGTCGTCGACGCTCACGTCGCGCAGCGACTCCTTGCTGAGTTCACCGACGCTGCCGAGGCGCACGCCGAGCGGCGCCCCGGACATCGGATTGCCGTCGATGCCGCTCGTGATCAGGCTGCGGCGCAGGTTGTCCACGATCGTGCGCGTCTGCACCGGACGGCCGTCGAGGAAGATCTGCAGGCCGGCGGCGCGGCTGGCGCCGTCGTAGGTCACCGTCAGGTGCCGCCACCGACCGGTGGCCACCGGTGCCGTCGTCTGGACGAGGATGGAATCGTCGGGCGCCACGTGGTGCAGCGCGGCGGTCAGGGTGCCGTCGGCCTCGACGCGAACGAGATAGCCGCGGTAGCCGTTGGCGAAGCTGCCCGAGCGCGTGATCAGCGGGCCGCTCGTGCCGTCGACGTCGATGCGGAACCAGGTGGCGAGCGAGAACGGCTGGTGCCGGTCGAAGAAGCCGATCTCGTCCGGCGCCTTGATCTCGCTGTCGCCGCGCAGCTGCTGGCCGCGGCCGATGCGGCCGGCGACCGTGACGGGGGCCCGATCCTGATCGCCACCGAGGTAGGCGACACCTCCCGGCGAGAGGTTGACGAACGTCTGGCCGCGGTTTGTCACCGGCGCGCCCGTCTTGCGGTCCTTCGTCCGCCACGTGCCGGGCCGCATGTCGTCGAGCGGCAGGTGCAGGACGAGGGCCTCACGCGACGGCAGGTCGGCCTGGGCGGCGCGCGTGCGCAGCCACTCGTCGAACGGCGCGTCCACGGCGGGCGGGTCGGCTGCGAGCTCGCGTTCGAGCGTGGTGCGCTGCGCCGCGAGTGCGGCCAGCCGCGTCTCGGCCTCGTTCGACGGCAGGACGAGGGTCGGGCTCGGCATGCCCGAGTACGGCACCTGGCCGGCCTCGTTGACGCTGTTGAAGAACGCGTACAGCTGGAAGTACTCCTTCTGGGTGACCGGGTCGTACTTGTGGTCGTGGCAGCGGGCGCATTCCAGCGTCACGCCGAGGAACGCGCGTCCGAACGTCTGGACGCGGTCGGCGACGTACTCGACGCGGTACTCCTCCGGCACGATGCCGCCTTCCTGGCTCTGCATGTGGTGCCGGTTGAAGGCGGTGGCCAGGCGCATCTCGCGCGTCGGGTTGGGCAGCAGGTCGCCGGCGAGCTGCCAGGTCACGAACGTATCGGTGCGCAGGTTGCGGTTGAACGCGTCGATCACCCAGTCGCGCCACGGCGACATGTCCCGCGCGACATCGTCCTGGTAGCCGTGGGTATCGGCGTAGCGGGCCAGGTCCAGCCAGTCGGCGGCCATGCGTTCGCCATAGGCCGGCGAGGCGAGCAGCCGGTCCACCACCTTCTCGTAGGCATTCGCTGACCGGTCGGCGACGAAGGCGGCGATGTCGGCAGGGGCCGGCGGCAGGCCGGTGAGCGCGAGCGTCACGCGCCGGATCAGCGTCTCGCGGCGGGCTTCCGGCTGCGGATCGAGCCGGCGCGTCTTCAGGGTGGCCTGCACGAAGTTGTCGATCGGGTTGCGGGCCGTCCAGTGCGAGGCCACGGGCGCCGGCACCTGCGGCGGCGACGGACGCGAGAACGCCCAGTGCGGCTTCCACTCGGCGCCCTGGTCGATCCAGCGGATGAGCAGCGCCTTCTCGAAGTCGGAGAGCTCCAGGTGCGACGCCGGCGTCGGCATCTTCGTGCCGGGGTCGTCGCTGAGGATGCGCCGCACGAGTTCGCTGCGGTTGGGCCGGCCGGGCACGATGGCCGTGGCGCCGGACCGGAGCGGTGCGTAGGCCGTCGCTTCCAGATCGAGGCGGAGATCGCTCGTCCGCGCCGCCCCGTCCGGACCGTGGCACTTGAAGCAGCGATCCGAGAGGATCGGCTTGACGTGCAGCGCGAAGTCCACGCGCTCCGGCAGATCGTCGACGACCGGACCGGGCACGCCGCAGCCGGTGGCGCCGAGCAGCACGATCGTGAGCAGAGCAGCAGTCCTGGACATGTTCTCGCCCGACGTTAGTCCGGATGGGGGCGGAGTTCAACCGCCCGGCGCATTGCCGGCCGGGCAGGTAGGATCCGCGCATGCGTGGCGCCGGGCGAGTCGTGCGGGCAGGAACGGTGTGCGGATGTCTGCTGGGCGCTGGACACGCGACGCCCGGGCCGGCGGCCCAGGCGCCCCGCGAGCCCACACGCATCGAGGCGCGCCTTCCCCTCGAGCCGGCCGACGCGCTGGCGAGCCTGGCCGTGGAGCCTGGCCATCGCGTCGACCTGGTGGCGGCCGAACCGCTCGTCCAGAGCCCCGTCGCCATCGCCTTCGACGACATCGGCGGACTGTATGTCGTGGAGAACCGGGGCTATCCCGACGCGCCACCGCCGCGCCCGCCCGAGGGCGTCGTCGCGCGCCTCACCGATGCCGACGGCGATGGCCGCTTCGACACGCGGACCGAGTTCGCGACCGGACTCACGTATCCAAACGGCGTCGCGGTCTGGGATGGCGGCATCTTCGTGACGCAGGCGCCGGACCTCCTGTACCTGAAGGACACCGACGGCGATGGGGTCGCCGACCAGCGCCGCATCGTCCTCACCGGCTTCAACGCCACCCGCACGGCGCAGATTCGTTTCAGCCACCCCACCCTCGGCCCCGATGGCTGGATCTACCTGACGAGCGGCCTGAACGGCGGCCGGGTGACGTCGCCGGCCCATCCCGGGCGACCGCCGGTGGAGTTCGCGTCGAGCGACTCGCGCGTCCATCCACGCACGGGCGCGTTCGAGTTGATTGGCGGCCAGGGGCAGTACGGCCTCACCTTCGACGACCATGGGCGGCGGTTCATCTGCGCGAACCGCCATCCCGTGTGGCACGCGGTCCTCGAGCCGCGCCACCTCCAGCGCAATCCGCATCTCGCGTACTCGCAGACGGTCCAGGAAGTGTCCACGGTCGGCGCCGAGGCCCGCGTGTGGCCGCTCTCCCGCGACCTCACGACCGCGTCGTTCATGCCGTCGCTGCTGCACGCGCCGCACAGCGGCACGTTCACCGCGGCCAGCGGCGTGCACGTCCATCGCGGCGTGGCGCTGCCCGAGTCCGGCCGCGGCAGCGTGTTCATCGCCGAGTCCGCGCAGAACCTCGTGCAGCGGCAGATACGGCGCGCCCACGGCGTCAGCTTCGCGTCGCGGCCGGCCCGGGACGGCGCCGAGTTCCTGGCGTCGCGCGACACCTGGTTCCGGCCCGTGTTCGCCACTGCCGGCCCCGACGGCGCGCTCTACATCGTCGACATGTACCGGAAGGACATCGACCATCCGGCGTACGTGCCGGAGGCGAGCCGCTCGTCGTTCGACTTCAGGGCCGGCCACGATCGCGGCCGCATCTACCGTGTCGCCGCCGCCGATCGCCCGCCGGTCCAGGTGGCGCTGCCGTTCGGAGTGGCGTCGCCGTCGGCACTCGTGCCGTACCTGGCACACCCAGACGGGTGGTGGCGCGACGCCGCCCAGCGCCGTCTGCTGGAGCGGCCGTCGCTCGAGGTCGTTCCGGCGCTGCGGGCACTCGCGGCCGGCGACGACGAGCTGGGGCGGCTGCATGCGGTCTGGACGCTGGAGGCGCTCGGGGCGCTCGACGACGCCGACCTCGTGCGGGCGCTCCACGACCGCGCCGCAGGTGTACGCGAGAACGCCGCCCGGATCGCCGAGCCGCGCGTGGCCCGATCACGCCCGGTGCTCGACGCGGTGCTGGCGGCCGCGAGCGACGAGGCGCCGCGCGTGCGTCTGCACGCCGCACTGGCGCTCGGCTGGTCCGACGACGAGCGGGCGCTGCAGGCGCTTGCCGCCATCGCGCGTCGTGATGGCGCCGACAGGTGGGTGCGCGCCGCCGTGCTCAGCGGCATCGGCGACCGCGCCAGCGAGTTCCTTGCGGCGTTCGTCAGCGAACCGGCGATCGGGATCGACGTGCGGGCGGCGATGATGCAGGACCTCGGACGGCTGTTCGGCGCCGGCCAGTCGCCGGCGCGGTGCCTGGCGCTCGTCAGCGAGATTGCGGACCCGCGCGCCGAGCTCCGCTGGCAGCCGGCGGCGCTGTCCGGCCTGGCGGCGGGCCTGCGCGCGCGGCGCGCTGCCCCGGACGGCTCGTCGCCGCTGCTCGCGCTCGTCGCCGGCAACGGCAGGGAAGCGCGGGTCGCACGCGATCGCCTGATGACGCAGCTGGCACGGGCTGCCGCTCTCGCCGCCATCGACGACACGCCGCCCGAACAGCGGCTGCCCGCCATCGAACTGCTCGGACATGGCGACTGGGCATCGTCGGGGACCGCGCTGGTCGCGCTCCTGGAGCCTCGCCGCCCCGGCGCGGTTCAGGGCGCGGCGGTCAGGGCGCTCGGTCAACTGCGCGATGCGCGTGCGGCGCGGCACCTGCTGGACGCGGCCCGGTGGCAGGCCTACACACCGCGGCTGCGCGAGGCGGTGCTGACGACGGTTCTCGCCGACGAGCGGCTGGTGCCGGCGCTGCTCGACGCGGTCGAGCAGAAGGCCGTGCCTGGCCCCGCGGTCGGGACCGCCAACTGGCGCCGTCTCACGACGCATCGTCAAACAGCCCTGCGCGCCCGGGCACGGACGCTGTTTGCACGCGTCGGCACCCCACCGGCGCTGCAGGTCTTCGAACAGATGCGCGGCGACGTCCTGGCCCGTCGCGGCGACGCGCGCCGCGGCGCCGAGGCGTTCGCCACGTACTGCGCGGCCTGCCACACCTTCGATGGGGCAGGCGGGCGGGTCGGCCCGGATCTCAGTGGCATCGGCAACCAGCCTGCCGACGCGCTGCTGCTGCACATCGTCGTGCCCGATCACGAAATCACGCCGGGATTCGAGTCCTACAGCGTGCAGACGCGCGACGGGCGCACGGTGATCGGGCGGCTCGAATCGGAAGCGCCCAACAGCGTCACGATTCGCGACGGGGCCGGCGCGGCGCAGACGCTGCTGCGACGCGACGTCGAGTCGATGTCGTCGGCCGGCGCGTCGCTGATGCCGGCCGGGCTCGGGCAGGCGATGCCGGCGGCGCAACTCGCCGACCTGATCGCCTACCTCAAGCGGCCGCGCTGACGCCTACCTGACGGCGAGTCCGTCCAGCAGACGCAACGCCTCGGCGACCATCCGCTCGCCGCCGCCCGGCGCGATGCGCGAGTTGACGATCTCGTAGCTCCCTTCGCCAAAGGCCTTCTCGGTCGGGATGTAGGCCGGGTTGTCGTTGCTCAACTCGATGACGAGGGTGTTGGCAAACGGCGAGCGCCGCTTGATCTCGAGCCCGAGCTCGACGAACACCTCACCGGGCAGCAGCACCACCGCCAGATCCCTGGCAAGACGGAACGCCTGCACCTCGGCCTCCAGCGTCGCGCCGCGCTGTGCCAGGTCCAGCGTGGTGACGATCTCGACCTGCGCCAGGAACGGGAGGGCGCTGGTCCCGACCTTGGCCATCTGCGCGCGGGCCGACGCGAGCTGGGCGTCCGTCACCGTCCGCAGTGGCAGCGTCAGGTGAGTCGCAGCCGCCGCCAGCGACGGCGAGTCGATGGCGCGCCTGGGCCGGGCCGACAACACGGAAACGGCGAGCTGCTGGCCGATGATTCGCGCGTGGCGCCTGGTCGCGCCGCTGACGTCGAGGTGATTGACGTCGCCGCAGGTGCCGAGCCCGAAGATCGAGATGAAGCCGCTGCCGAACTCCTTCCGGAGTTCCGCGGCGAGGTGTCCGGCGTAGTCCGCCGAGTACTCGGTGCCGCCGCCGACGGTGTCCAGGTGCAGCGCGAACACCGACAGCGATCCGACCGGCACCGTGTTCTGCGTGATCAGGACGAACGGCAGCGCCGGATCGATCGGTCCGGCGGCGCGCACCACGCCGGGGTTCTGCACGCCAGGGTTGAAGCGGACGGTGCCGTCCTTCATGTGGAAGCGGCGGTTGAACGACAGCCGGTCCTCGCGCGTCGTCACGAACTCCAGCGCCGCCGGCGCGAGCCGTCCGTGCGCGGCGACGATCACCTCGACGAGCCGGTCGCGCAGCGTCTCGGGGTACTTCACCGAGGCGAGGGGATCGGTGCCGAACTTCGCGGCGGCCTGCTCGCTGAACAGGCGGGCGCGTTCACCGGCAAAGAGCGGGCCGGTGTGCGTGTGCGTGGCGGTGATCGCGATGTGGTCGATGGGAATGCCGGTCAGCGCGGCGGCGCGGGCCCGCACGTCGCTCGACATCGACCGCGGCATGCCGAGCAGATCGGTGACGACGAGGGCGAACGTCGTGCCGCCCTGCGCGAAGACTGCCGCCTTGGCGAGGAGCGGGTCCTTCGTGCCCGTGGCCAGCCGCTCGTTGAAGTAGCCGTCGAGGCGGTAGCCGACCGGCGCCGTGATGTCGCGTTCGGCGAGGCCCACCCGCAGCGGAGCGTCTGGCGCGGGCTGCGCCGCCGCCCTGCCGCCCAACATCGCCAGGATCAGAACGAGTGCCGTACGCATGCGCATGCGGCCCTACCGTACCGCAGCCGCGGTCCGGTTGCCGCATGGATTCCCAGCGGTCCTACGTCGTCCTGGCGGTGTGGATGCGCGTCAGCTGCGCCTTCACGGCGGAGTCGTCGCGCAGCGACTGCATCTGCCACGAGTGGTTGCGCGGCGGGTAGTAGCCGCCGTTGTACAGATTCGTGAAGTACTGACGGAGGTCGTTGGTGTCGTTGATGGTCGCGTTCAGGAACGGGTAGCCGCCGATGCCGCGCCGGGGATGGAACGTCGTGAGCGGGAACCCGTCCGAGGCGCCGGGCGCAAACGGGCGTCCCGACTCGGCATTGTGGTGCACGCGCGGGAACCGGCCGCCCATCGCCGCCACCAGCGCGCCGACGACGGCGGAGATCCGGGGCGTCAGGTTGCCGCGATCGGGATCCTCCGGCGTGAACGCGGATCTGATCGCCGCCACCGACGCGTACGCCTGCATCGACGTCGCCGGATCGAACAGCTTGGCGCTGGTCTTCTTGAACGACGCGTTCTGCTGCGGGTTGTCGAGAGTCGGGTCCATCTTCTTGTCGAGCGCGCCGTAGCTGTCCCACGACGGACACACCGCGAACAGATCGTAGTCGCCGGTGATGGGCAGGTCGCCGGAGGTCGTCATGACCAGCAGCGGTTCCCCCTTGCCTTCCTGCAGGAACAACTCGCGCTCGCGCACCGCCACGGCGTCGAGCGGGAAGGTGTGGATCTGGTAGCGCCCGTCGCCGCCCTTCTTGCCGAACAGCACGTAGGGCTTGCCGGGTAGCGCCGGGTTGTCGTTCGGCTTGGTGCAGAAGAAGTAGGTCACGTCGGCGCGCGGCTGCGTGATCCGGTCCACCGGCGGGCGGTTGCCGCTGCCCTTGTTCACGAGCAGTTCCGACCGGATGAACTCCTCGGTCACGAACGCCGGCACGGGCCGCGCGAAGTTGCCCTTGATCGCGTCCTTGTTCAACTTGAAGCCCTTGTCGATGGCTCCCTGGCTGAACGCCTTGCTGAACTCCGAATCGTAGGGAACCAGGCCGGCGTGCGGTCCCCAGTCGCTGCTCTTGCCCTTGACGTGGAACGGCTTGGTCGGATGGCCCGCCTCGATGTACGGCCGCGACCAGCAGCCGGTGTCGCGAAACATGATGATCTCGTTCCGCTGGGCGGCCACGCGTGCCACGGCCTGCATGTCGGCGTGGGTCATGCCCTGATCGGGGTGGTTGGCGGAGTTGTCGGGATAGATCGGCATGGCGGTCGCCGCCCTACCCTAGCCCGGCGGTGGCAGGCGGTCAAGGTCGTGCTGGCCGGTCAGGCCGACGACGACGGCGACACCGGCCCGTCGCATCGTTGTGACGGCGAGTGCCTAGCATCGAGGAGTTCGCCCGGCCGTACAGAAGCGGCCGTGCATGCAGTCATTCCTGGAGGCTCTGCTCTTGTCCACCCTTCGACTCATCTTCACGTGGGTCTTCCTGCTGCTGTACGCCACGCCGTCGTGGGCACAGTTCGAAACCGGATCGATCACGGGCACCGTGACCGACGGCAGCGGCGGCGCCCTGCCCGGCGCCACCGTGACGCTCCGCAACCTCGCCACCAACGTGACCCAGTCGACGGTCACCAACGACACCGGCGCCTACGAGTTCTTCACGCTGCGCGTCGGCCGCTACGACGTGAAGGTGGAGCTCTCCGGCTTCACCACGGCGACGGTGCCGGACGTGGCCCTGGCCATCGGCAACCGCCAGCGCGTCGACGTGAGCCTGAACGTCGGCGCCCTGGCCGAATCGGTCGACGTGCAGGCGCAGGGCGTGCGGCTCGAGCGCGACTCGAGCCAGCGCAGTTCGGTGGTCACGGCCGAACAGGCGGTGGCGCTGCCGCTGCCGGGGCGCGAGTACTCGGCGCTCGCGCAGCTCTCGCCCGGCGTACGCCGTTCGGCGATCAACAATACGCAGGGGACCGGCCGCGAAGGCTCCTTCACGATCAACGGCCTGCGCAGCACGTTCAACAACTACCTGCTCGACGGCGTCGACAACAACGCCTACGGCACGAGCAACCAGGGGCTGTCCAACCAGGTCATCCAGCCGCCGCCCGACGCGCTGGCCGAGATGCGCGTGGTCACCAACAACATGAGCGCCGAGTACGGGCGCAGCGGCGGCGGGACGATCAACGTCGCGTACAAGAGCGGCACCAACCGGGTCAGCGGATCGGGCTGGGAGTACCGGCGCGATCCGTCGCTGAACGCGACGGGCTTCTTCAAGCCGGCGGCCGGCACCGAGCCGAAGCTGACACGCGACCAGTTCGGGTTCGTCCTCGGCGGGCCGATCCTGCGCAACCGCGCGTTCTTCTTCGCCGACTACGAGGGCCTGCGCCAGGATCGTCAGACGGTGGCGTTCTCGTCGATTCCTGACGCCAGCCAGCGCAACGGCATCCTCGCCGTGCCGGTGCGCGATCCGCGGACCGGCATCACCTACGCCGCCGGCACGCCGATCCCGATGTCCGAGCTGGCGCGCACGGTGCTGAACGGGCTGCCGGCGCCGACCGGGGCCGGCACCTCGAACAACTACCGCGACACGGTCCTCTCGACCACCCAGACCGACAAGTTCAACATCAAGCTCGATCAGAAGGTGTCGACGCGGCTGTCGCTGTTCGGCCGCTATGGCGATCGCGACACGACGATCACCGACGAACCGGGCCTGCCGCTGCCCTCGGGCGGCGCCGGCAACGGCACGACCTACGTACGGAACCGGCAGCTCGCGCTCGGCGCGACCTACATGCCGGGGGCGTCGCAGCTGCTCGAAGTGCGGTTCGGGTGGTCGGACACCGAGGCCGGCAAGAACCCGCCGGCGCTCGGCGCCGCGAGCGCGCTCGACGCCTACGGACTGACCGGCCTGCCGGCCGATCCACGCGTGGCCGGCGGGCTGCCGACCCTCAGCATCACCGGGCTCACGCAGCTCGGACGCCAGGCGACAAACCCGCAGTGGCAGTACCCCTCGTCGTGGAACCCGAAGGTCAACTACGCGTTCGTGCGCGGCCGGCAGTCGCTGAAGATCGGCTACGAGTTCCAGAACATCCACACGCAGGTGCAGGACGTCAATCCGCTGTACGGCATCAACGTCTATGCCGGCCAGTTCACGCGGCCGGCCGGCACCGCCGCCAGCAACGTCTACAACCTCGCCGACTTCATGTTCGGCTACCAGTCGCAGTACGGGTTGAGCAACATCCTGGTCGCCGACATGCGCCAGCAGATGCACTTTGCGTACGTCCAGGACGACATCCGGCTGTCCGACGCGCTGACCGTCAACGTCGGCCTGCGGTACGAGTACGCCACCCCGCAGTGGGAGGCCAGCAACACGCTCTCGAACTTCGACCCGGTGGCGCTCTCGATGATTCCGGCGCGCGACGGATCGGTCGAGGACCGCTCGACGATCCGTCCCGACCGCAACAACATCGCGCCCCGCCTCGGCCTCGCCTGGTCGCTGACGCCGACCACTGTCGTCCGCGGCGGCTACGGCCTGTCGTACGTGCACTTCCAGCGGGCCGGCGGCGGCAACATCCTCGCCATCAACGGACCGCAGGTGATCAACGCGGTGGCGGTGCAGAACGACCCGACCGCGGCGACGTTCCGCACGCAGCAGGAAGGCTTCCCGGCCGGCTGGACCGACGCCTCGAACTTCAACCCGATGGCCGCCAACATCACCTACATGCCGCGCGACTACCGCTCGAGCCGGGTCGACAGCTGGTACGTGTCGGTGCAGCGCGAGCTGTTGCCGAGCACCATCGTCGACGTCGCCTACGTCGGCAACCGGTCGAACGGCCTGCTGCAGTTTGCCAACTTCAACCAGGCCAGGCCCAACGGCGCCGGCGAGAACCTGCCGCTGCAGGCCCGCCGGCCCATCCCCTCGTTCGGCGACATCACCTACGCGTGGAACGGCGGACGTTCCAACTACCACGGCTTCCAGTTGAAGGCGGAGACGCGGGCCCGCGGCTTCTACTTCGTGAACGCGCTGACCCTGTCGCGCGCGAAGGACAGCGGCGCCGGCTCACTGGAGAATCCGAACGGCAACTCACCGGCCGTGCAGGACTTCGACAACGTCGGGGCCGAGTACGGCCTGTCGGGCTACAACCAGCCGTACAACTGGACGAGCAGCGTGGTGTGGGACCTGCCGGTCGGTCGTGACCGGACGTATCTGTCGGGCATCTCGGCGCTGACCGACGCGCTCGTCGGCGGCTGGCAGGTGGCGTTCATCAGCCTGCTCAACGCCGGCGACCCGGTGACCTTCACGTACACGCCGACCGCGCAGGGCCAGGTGTCGGGCATCACCGCCGACTTCCGCGGCGCCAACAACTACCGTCCCAACATCGTCGGGGATCCGTACGGCGACACGTCGTCGATCACCAGCTACTTCGACCGCGGCGCCATCGCGATTCCCGGCACCTCGCAGCCGTTCGGCAACGCCGGCCGCAACAGCGTGCGCGGCCCACTCTTCTGGCAGGTCGACGTCGCCCTGCAGAAGCGCTTCCGCCTGCCGTTCGGATCCAACACCAATCTCGAGGTGCGGGGCGAGGCGTTCAACCTCCTCAACCGGACGAATTTCGGCGCGCCGAACGGCAATGCGAGCTCGAACGCGTTCGGCACCATCACCTCGACCTACGACCCGCGCCAGGTGCAGCTCGGCGTGCGGCTGTTGTTCTAGGTCAGGCATCGGGCGCGTTCGGGGAACGCGCCCGACCTTCCGTTTCAGCGACAATGCGTGCCGACATGCCTTCGACGGGTCGGATGCCCGCTTGCGAAACGGACGGGACATGAAGCTGAAGCAATGGGCGACTTCGGTGCTCGCCGCGACGATCGTCGCGGCCGTCGCGAGTCTGGCGGAAGTCGCGGGCGCCACGAGACCGAACATCATCGTGATCCTGGCCGACGATCTCGGGCCGGGCGACGTCGGCGTCTACGGCGGCACGCTCGTGCCGACGCCGCGGCTCGATGCGCTGGCCGCCGAAGGCACGCGCTTCACGCAGTACTACTCGGCCTCGCCGATCTGCTCGCCGTCGAGGGCCGGCCTGATCACCGGGCAATACCCGGCGCGCTGGCGCATCACCAGCTTCCTGCAGACGAGGAAGGGGAATGCCGGCACCGGCATGGCCGACTTCCTCGATCCACGGGCCCCCTCGCTGCCGCGCGCCTTGAAGGCCGCCGGCTACGCGACCGCACACGTCGGCAAGTGGCACCTCGGAGGCGGGCGCGACGTGACGGCTCCGCCGACGTTCGCCGCCTACGGTTACGACGAAGGCGTGGGGACCTACGAGAGTCCCGAGCCGCATCCGGACATCACGTCGACCAACTGGATCTGGGCGGACAGCGACAAGGTCAAGCGCTGGGAGCGCTCGGCGTTCTTCGTCGATCGGACGCTCGATTTCCTGGACCGCCACACGGGCACACCGGCCTTCGTGAACCTGTGGCTCGACGACCCCCACACGCCCTGGGTGCCTGACGCGTCGTCGGATCGGAAGGACACCGAGGCCAACCTGAAGCCAGTGCTGGCCGAGATGGATCGTCAGGTCGGCCGCCTGCTCGACGGATTGAAGGCGCGCGGGCTCGAGCGCGACACCATCGTCATCTTCGCGAGCGACAACGGCGCGCTGCCGACCTTCGGCGGCCGGCGTTCGGCGCCGTATCGCGGTCACAAGCTGGCGCTCTACGAAGGCGGCATCCGCATGCCGTTCATCGTGCGCTGGCCCGGCCAGGTGCCGGCCGGACGCGTGGACTCGCAGTCCGTGTTGATCGCACAGGACCTCTTCCCGACGTTGAGCGCCATCGCCGGGGCGCCGCTGCCGCGCGGCCAGCAGCTCGACGGTCGCGATGTCCTGCAGGCCTGGCGCGGGCAGGCTCTCACGCCGCGAGGGCCGTTGTTCTGGGAGTACGGCCGCAACGACGAGTTCTTCAAGTTCGGCCCCGATCGCAGTCCGAGCCTGGCGGTGCGGCGCGGCAACTGGAAGCTGCTCGTCAATCCCGACCGATCACGCGCCGAACTCTACGACCTCGCGGCCGACGAACGCGAGTCGACGAACCTCGCCGCGGAGCAGCCTGGCATGGTCGAGGAATTGACCGCGCTGGTCATGGCGTGGCGGGCCACGTGGCCGAGGCCGGAATGAGATCGCGCATTACGTCCATCGCCGCCGCGTGGCTTCTGAGCCTCGCCACCGCCACTGCCGTCGCAGCGCAGGCGCCGCCGCCGCGTCCGCCCGACATCGTCGTCTTCATCTCCGACGACCATGGCCTCCTCGACTCGAGCGTGTACGGCTCGACGGAGCTCAAGACTCCGTCGATGGATCGCCTGGCCAGGGCCGGGCTGACGTTCGATCGCGCCTTCGTCGCGTCGCCGAGCTGCGCGCCGAGCCGGGCGGCGCTGCTGACCGGACTGATGCCGGCCCGCAACGGCGCCCAGGCAAACCACACGAGGCCGCGGCCCGACGTCAGGACGCTGCCCGCGTACCTGCAGGCGCTCGGCTACGAGGTCGTCGCCTTCGGCAAGGTCGCGCACTACAGGTACGCCGTCGATTACCGATTCGACCACTTCGCGCACGACACGTTCCACGACGACGTGGCGATTGCCAACGGCATCGCCTGGCTGCGGCAGCGCAAGCCCGGCAAGCCGCTGTGCATCCTGTTCGGCACCAACTGGCCGCACGTGCCCTGGCCGGAGGCCGGCAGCGGCGCCGACCCGGCGGCGCTGCGCCTGCCGGCATCGCACGTGGACACGCCGGAGACGCGGGCGATGCGCGCGAGGTACTACGCGGCGGTCGGCCGGATGGACAGGGAACTCGGCGACGTCTACGACGCGGCGCGCGAGGTCCTCGGGCCGGACACCTTCTTCCTGTTCTCGGCCGACCACGGCGCGCAGTGGCCGTTCGCCAAGTGGACGCTGTACGACGCCGGCATCCGCACGCCGATGATCGCGGTGTGGCCCGGCCGGATCGCGGCCGGGGCCCGCACGAGCGCGATGGTGAGCTGGGTCGACGTCCTGCCGACGCTGATCGATGTCGGCGGCGGCCCCGCACCGGCAGGCCTCGATGGCCGGTCGTTCACGGGCGTGCTGTTCGGGAAGACGGCCGCGCACCGGGATCGCATCTTCACGACCCACACCAGCGATCCGCCGATGAACCACTACCCGATGCGGAGTGTCCGGACCAGCGACTGGATGTACATCCGCAACCTGGAACCGGGGCGCTCCTACACGACCCACATCGACCGCGGCAAGCCGGTCGATGGCTCCGGGTACTTCGCGAGCTGGCGCGAGAAGGCGGCGACCGATCCGGCCGCCGCGGCCATCGTGACGCGGTACCACGAGCGGCCGGCGGAAGAGTTGTACGACCTGCGCGCCGATCCCGACGAACTGCAGAACCTTGCCGTCGACCCGCAACACGCCGATCGGCTTGCCGCGCTCCGGGCCGAACTCGACGCGTGGATGCGGGCGCCCTGAAGGCCGCGACGATCAGGCGATCACGGTGCGGATGGCGCGCAGCCGTAATGGACGCCGGCCTGGTCGGCCGGCGCCGGGTGATGGGCCGTTCGGGGAACGGCCCCTACCAACGGGCGTGTGCATGGTGGGCGATGTAGGGTCGCGCCGGTAGGGGCGCGCAGGTAGGGGCGCCTCCCCGAGGCGCCCTGACGCCGTGGCGTAATGGACGCCGGCCGGGTCGGCCGGCGCCGCGTGATGGGCCGTTCAGGGAGCGTGGATGAGGTAATCCGCTCGGCCCCGCTTTACACGCCCGTCATCCTTGCGGTACAGAGTGCGGCCACATGCGTGATGCCTCCGCCGTTGCTTCTGGTCGCCCGCTTCGAGCCGTATCCTCGTGGCGCCTCCTGCGTCTTGTCATCTCCGTCCTCGCCCTGCTGGCGCTGGCCGGCACCCGTCACGCCGTGCGTGCACAGGCTCCTGCCCAGGCCGCGGCCCAGGAGCGGCACGTCGTGATCATCTCGATCGACGGGTTGAAGCCGGCGACCTACACGACGCCAGGCCCGGCGAAGATTCCGACATTGCGACGCCTCGCGCAGGAAGGCGTCTGGGCCGACGGCGTCGTGGGCGTGCTGCCGACGGTGACCTATCCGTCGCACACGACGATGATCACTGGCGTCCTGCCATCGGTGCACGGCATCGGGAACAATCTGATCTTCGACCCGGAGAACCGGGCCAACGGCGAGTGGTATCGCTTCGCTCGCGACATCACGGCGCCAACGCTCCCCGGCGTGGTCAAGGGACGCGGCCTGTCGACGGCGGCCGTCTCGTGGCCCGTGAGCGCCGGGATGAACGTCGACTACCTGCTGCCCGAGTTCGGCTACTACAGGCATCCGCAGATGCTCGCGCTGATGCGGCTGATCAGCGAGCCGCGCCATCTGCTCGACACCTACGCGCACGCCTCCGGCACGCCGCTGCGCTGGCCGATGACCGACGACGACCGCACCGGCATCGCGGCGTGGATCATGCGCACGTACCGGCCGCACCTGATGCTGCTGCACATCTTCGGCACCGACGATGCGCAGCATGCGCACGGGCCGGACACGCCCGAAGCGTATGCGGCCATCGAGCGGGCCGACGCGCACGTGCAGCAGATGCTCGACGCCATCCGCGACGCCGGCCTGACCGACAGGACCGACGTGGTCGTCGTGTCGGACCACGGATTCCTGCCGTACGACCAGCTGCTGCAGCCCAACGCGCTCTTCAGGCAGGAGGGCCTGCTGCGCGTCGATGCCGACGGCAAGCTCACGGACTGGGACGCCTGGTACTACACGGCCGGCGGCTCCGGCTTCGTGGTCCTGAAGGAAGGCGCCGGCGAGGCGCTGCGCCAGAAGGTCGGCTCGCTGCTGAAGACGCTGGCCGCCGATCCCGCCAACGGCGTCGCCGCCGTGCTCGACCGGGCCGAACTGGACAGGCGCGGCGCCGAGCCGCGCGCCGCGTTCGCCTTGACGATGCGATCGGGGTTCTCCAGTTCCGGCGCCCACGACGTGCTGCGCAAGCCGACGCCGAAGCGCGGCACGCACGGCTACGATCCGACGCTCCCGCAGCTCCATGCGTCGTTGATCATGCGCGGCCCGGACGTGCCGAAGGCGGGGTCCATCGGCCTGGTCCGCATGACGCAGCTCGCGCCGACCGTGGCCAAGTGGTTCGGCGTGTCGCTGGCCCCGAACGTGGACGCACCGCTGCCGCTCGGCGGCTCGCGCCCCTGACCGCGCCATCGTCGCCGGGTTCTGCGCATCATCATGAGAACGGCATCCAGAATCGTCGCGATCGCGGCATGGCTCGTGCTGGCCGTGTCGTTCGGCACGGCCGACGACGGAAGGCGGGCCACGTCGCAGCCGGCGCCGGCCAGGCGCCCCAACGTGCTCCTCGCGATTGCCGACGACTGGTCGTTCCCGCACGCCGGCGTGTACGGCGATCCGGTCGTCCGCACACCGGCCTTCGACCGCATCGCGCGCGAAGGGGCGCGCTTCACGCACGCGTTCGCGGCCGCGCCGTCGTGCACGGCGTCGCGCGCCGCACTGCTGACCGGCCAGGCGATTCACCGCCTGGCGGAAGGCGGCAACCTGCACGGATTCCTGCCACGAACGCATCCGGTCTATCCCGACCTTCTCGAAGCGGCGGGCTACGTCGTCGGCTTCACGGGCAAGGGCTGGGGGCCGGGGCGGTTCGAGCCGGGCGGGCGCGCGAGGAACCCGGCGGGCCCGCGGTTTGCCAGCGTCGACGAGTTCCTGCAGCGCCGGGACAAGACCAGGCCCTTCGTGTTCTGGTTCGGCAGCCAGGATCCCCACCGGCCCTACGATGCCGGCACGGGCGCGAAGAGCGGCATGCGGCCGGAGCAGGTGCAGGTGCCGCGCTTCCTGCCCGACAGCCCCGACGTGCGGCAGGACATCCTCGACTACTACTTCGAGGTGCAGCGATTCGACCGCGATCTCGGCCGAGTGCTCGAGTCGCTGGCGCGAGCGGGCGAACTCGACAACACCATCGTCGTCGTCACCTCGGACAACGGCATGCCGTTCCCGCGGGCCAAGGCGACCGTCTACGACGCGGGCGCGCGAGTGCCTCTGGCCATCCGCTGGCCCGGTGTCGCGAAGCCCGGCGTCGAGGTCGAGGCCTTCGTGAGCCTCGCCGATCTCGCGCCGACGATCCTGGAGGCCGCGGGCCTGCCGCCGCCAGCCGTCATGACGGGCCGCAGCGTGCTGCCGCTCGTGAGAGGCGAGGCGCAGGGCGGCCGTGACCGGGCGTTCGTCGAACGCGAGCGGCACGCCAACGTCCGCCGCGGCGATCTCAGCTATCCGGTCAGGGCGATGCGGACGCGCGATCATCTGTACATCCGGAATTTCCGGCCCGATCGCTGGCCGGCCGGCGACCCGGAGCAGTACGTCGCCGTCGGGCCGTTCGGCGACATCGACGGCGGACCGACGAAGTCGTTGCTGCTCGATCGACGGCACGACCCGGCGATCGCCTCGTTCTTCGCCCTGGCAACGGCGAAACGACCGGCCGAGGAGCTGTACGACCTGAGGCGCGACGCCGCGCAGATCGACAACGTGGCTGCCGACCCGGCGTACCGCGGCGCGCTCGAGCGGGCCCGCGCCGACCTCGATCGGTGGCTCCGCGCGACCGGTGATCCACGCGCGACCACGGACGACGATCGCTGGGATCGCTTCCCGTACTACGGGCAGCCGGCCCGCCTCCCCGAGGCGCCCTGAGAGGCGCGCTCGTGGAACACGCCCTGCCTGCGCCGAGGTCGCCGCGCCGGCCTGCGCCCGCTTCTCTGCGACTCGCATAGGAGTGTGCTAGGCTCCTCTGGTAGTCGCAGAGGAGACCGCCGGTGTCCACCGACAAGATCGACCTCCTGAAGGGCACGCTCGACCTGCTGGTGCTGCAGATCCTGTCGTCGATGGGACCGCTGCACGGCTACGGCGTGGCCCGCCGTCTCGAGCAGACGAGCGGCGACGAGCTGGCGATGAACGAGGGCACGATCTACGCCTCGCTGGTGCGACTGGAGCAGCGTCGTCTCATCAAGACGACGTGGGGCACATCCGAGAACAACCGGCGGGCGAAGTTCTACGCCTTGACGCGGGCGGGGGAGAAGGCGCTCACCGCCGAGACCACCAACTGGACCCGTCTCGCGTCGGTGATCGGCCGCGTCCTCGCGACCCGCGCCGGCGGGGCCGGACGATGATCCGCCGCGCCGCCGAGGCCGTCGCGCGCCTCATCGCGATTGCGCGGACGCGGACGCTCGACGCCGAGCTCGACGAGGAACTCGAGGCCCACCTCGATCTGTTGACCCGGCGCAACGAGGAACGGGGCATGGCTCCAGACGAGGCCCGCCGCCGCGCCGTCCTCCAGGTCGGCGGCCTCGGCGCCGCCAAGGCGCTGCATCGCGAGGCGCGCGGGCTGCCGCGCATCGAGCGTCTGGCGCTGGCCTTCGCCCAGGCATGGCGGTCGTGGCACAGCGCCCGGGCCGTCGCGCTGCTCGCGACGCTCGCGCTGGCCATCGGCATCGGATCGGCAACCGCCATCTACACCGTCGTCAACGGCGTGATGCTGAAGCCGCTCGGCTACCGCGCGGGCGACCGTTTCATGAGCCTCGTCGACTCCGACCGGATCGAGACCGGACGGCAGGCGGCCCTGTCGTACCGCGATGCCGAGGCGTACCAGCAGCGGACGACCACGTTCGACGCCTTCGGCTGGTTTCGTGAGAGCGGCAAGAACCTGATGCACGGCACCGAGCCGCTGCACGTGAAAGGCGTGGCCGTCACGATCCCGCTGGTACACCAGCTCGGTGTGGAGCCGGCGTTCGGCCGCTGGTTCGACGATGACAGCGGGGTCGTGATCTCGCATGCGCTGTGGCGTCGCCTCGGCGCCGATCCGGCGATCGTCGGGCAGGGCCTCACGCTGGACGATCGCCCATATACAGTCGCCGGCGTGATGCCGGCGTCCTTCCACCTGCCGGTGACCGGCGAGACCGCGGCTGCCGACCGCGTCGATGTCTGGACGCCGCTCGACGTCGCCGAGCGCGACGGCTGCTGCTACGACGTCTACGCGCGGCGCAAGCCCGGGATCAGCGCCGCCGCCGCGGCAGCCGACGTGTCGCGGGTGGCCGCCCAGCTCGTGGCGGAGCAGCCGCAGCGACGCCCGACCTACACGGCTCGGGTGCGCGACCTGCGCGAGGCCGTCGTCGAGCGAGTCCGTCCGACACTGCTGCTGCTCTTTGCGGCCGCCGGGCTGCTGTTCCTCATCGCCTGCGCGAGCGCCGCCGGGTTGCTGCTGTCGCGGTCGGTGGCGCGAGCCCGCGAAACGGCGATGCGGGTGGCGCTCGGTGCCAGCCGCGGCCAGCTCGCGCTGCAGTACGTCGCCGAAGGGCTGCTGATCGCGCTTCCCGCCGCGGCCATCGGCATCGGCCTCAGCGTCGTGGTGACGCCGGCCGTCGTGTCGCTCGCCGCCGACTACCTGCCGCGGCCCGACGACATCCACGCCGATTGGCGGGTCCTGGGCTTCGCGCTCGCCGCCGCGATCGTCGCGGGCATCCTCGCCAGCCTGGCGCCACTGCGCCAGGCTGTGGGCACGACGCCGGCCGCGGCGCTCGGTGACGGCGTACGCGTCTCGGCCGGGCGCGAGAGCCGCCGCGCGTCCCGCGCGCTCGTCATCGCGGAAGTGGCGCTCGCCTTCGGCCTGCTGACCGTGAGCGCCGCCCTGATCGTGCACGTCAGGCAGCTGGCGCGCTCGTCGCCCGGCTTCGACGCCGACAACCTCCTGACGTTCGTCCTCAGCGTTCCCGGGACCATCGCGTCCGATCCCGACCAGCGCGTCCCCCATCAGAAGCGTCTGGTGGAGGCGATCGGTGCGATTGCCGGCGTCGATGCGGTTGCCTTCGCCAACCAGATGCCGCTCACCGGTTGGGGCCGCGTGACCGCGATCCATCCGGAGGGTGCGCCCGACGCCGACATCGCGCATCGCACGAGCCGCCTCATGGCGGTGAGCCCCGGCTACGTCGAGGCCATGCGGATTCCCCTGCGTCGTGGACGCTTGCTGACCGAGACGGATGCCCGCCAGGGTGACGTCCCGGTCGTCGTCAACGAGGCGGCTGCCCGGCGCTTCTGGGGCGGTCGAGATCCAGTCGGCGCGTACGGGACGTTCGACGGGCTGCAGGGCACACGCTTCCAGATCGTCGGCATCGTCGGCGACGTGAAGAACGAGGCGATGGACGAGCCGGCGACGCCGGAAGTCTACGCACTCGTCTTCCCTTACCGGGTCGAGAGCATGTACGTCGTCGTGCGTTCGACTCGGCCCGCCGCGTCACTGATGGTCGACGTCCGCCGGGCCGTCGGGCAGGTCGACGCCGCGCAGCCAGTCCATGCCGTGGCGACGATGCGCGAGATCATCCGGGCGACGATGACGCTCGAGCGCGCGGTCTCGCTCCTCGCGACGTTCTTCGCGGGCGCGGCCTTGCTGATGGCGATGCTCGGCGTCTACGGCGTGATCGCCTACGCCGTCCGCCAGCGGTCCATGGAGATCGGGATGCGGATGATCCTCGGTGCGTCCGGGCAGGACGTGCTGACGCTCGTCCTGGGCGATGGTGTGCGTCTGGCGGCGTACGGCATGGTCGCCGGCGGTCTCGTGGCGATTGGCGGTGTGTACCTGCTCGGCCGCGTCTTCGACACGGTTGCGACCGGAGCCGCGCCGTACGTCTATGCGACGGCCATCGTGGCCGTGCTCGCGGTGGTGGCGTCCCTCGCGCCCGCGCTGCGCGCCGCGGTCAAGTCGCCCTTGACGGTCCTGCGCGGCGGGTCATGACAGGCGCGCAAGACCAGAGCGGCCGTCAGTCGTGGCGGAGTCCCGAGGTCAGGTATTCCGCCTCCTCCAGCCGCCGGAGTGCCGGATAGGCGGTGCCGTTGTCACCGCCTCGAGGATGGTCGTCGTCGGCGACGGGATCAGAAGGTCAGCCGCACGCCCAGCTGCACCTGCCGCGGATCGGCGGTGCTGGTGATCGATCCGAACGCGTTGGAGCTGACGTTGCCGTTGGGCGGGTTGAAGTTGGTCCGGTTGAAGAGGTTGAAGGCCTCGGCCCGCACCTCGAGATTGGTGGCCGACCCGACCGGCACACGGAAGCGCTTCTGGAGCGCGAGGTCGACCGTCCACTGGTTCGGGCCCCGCACCGTGTTGCGCTCGGCGTTGCCGAACGGGCTCGACGTCTCGGGAATCGACAACGCCGTGCGATCGAAATAGCCGGTGATCGCGCTGCGATCGCCGTACGGATCGCCAGTGACGTTGGGCCGGTAGTTGGTGGCGCCACGGAAGTCCTGCGTGATGCCCGACACCTGGGCAAGGGCAGTGGGCGAGTAGGTGAACGTCACCGGGTCGCCCGACACCACGAAGCTGATGAAGGCGATCTGCCAGCCGCCCAGGACCGCATCGGTCAGGGCCGAGGCGGTGCTCATGTAGCGGCGGTCGCGGCCCACGGGCACGTCCCACACCAGACTGCTCGTCCAGTTGAACGGCTGGTTGTAGCCGGAGATGCCCCAGTCGGCGTCGGGGTTGTTGAAATCCTGGATGCCCGGCGAGTTGCCGTTGGCGTTCTCGAGCGAGCCGGCGCCGTTGTCGCGGGCTCGCGACAGCGTCAGCGCGTTGACGAAGAAGAAGCCGCGGCGCCGCGTCTCGGTCTTGAGCTGGAAGCCATGGTAGTCGGACCGCCCGCCGTTCCAGGCGTAGGTGATGTCGCCGAAGCTCGCGATCGGACGCCGGGCCTGCAGCGGCGTGTTCTCGCCGGCGGCATTGGGCCGGGCCTGGTTGTAGTTGGCCAGTTGCAGCAGCCCGTCGGCCTTGTTGCCCACGTAGGCGACGTCGACGATCGTGCCCGGCAGCACTTCACGCTGGGCCGACACGAACCAGCTGTTGACGCGGCTGGAGCCGTAATCGCGCGGCATGTAGGTGACGTTGGCGGCGGCGGGGTTGAACGTGCTCGGGTCGGTCCAGCCGGCCGGGAAGCCGGTCTGGTACATGCGGAACGCCGCCGCGTTCGGGTCGTTCTGCACCGCCACGGCGTTGATCACCTGCGGGCCGTTGATCGGCAGGATGTTGGCGCCGCCGGCCCGCTGGAAGTGGACGTAGGACGTCCCGAAGCCGCCGCGCATCACCGTGGTCGGCGTGATCGAGTAGGCGAACCCGAGTCGCGGCCCGATGTTGTTGCGGTCGGGGGCAATCGTCGTCCGGTCCTCCAGGGACCCATCCCTGGCCATCACCATCGACAGGGTCGACGGGTCGAAGTTGGACAGCACGTTGTCCTGCTCCCAGTGCGGCGTCGCGTACTCGTAGCGGACGCCGAGATTCAGCGTCAGCCTGTCGTTGACGCGGATGTCGTCCTGGACGTAGGCAAACTGCATGTTCTGCCGGATGTTGGCCACCAGGATGTTGCTCAGCGTGTACTGGGACTGGTAGCCCAGCATGAAGTCCGACAGGTTGTAGACGTTGTTGGCGGCGACGCCGGTCGGGCGGGTGAACTGGCCGGCGAAGATGTTGGTGCCGTACAGCGGGTTGACGTCCTGCACCTGCGTGTCGATGCGCTGGAACTCGTAACCGATCTTGAACGATTGACGGCCGCGCACGACCGAGTAGTTGATCTTCGGGTTCCACACCTCGGGGTACTGCCATTGCGGATTTGTCGCCTGCCGGCCGAGCGCGGTGAAACCGGTGATGGTCAGCGTCGGCAGGCCGCCGGCCACGCGCGGGTCGTCGGTGAGCCCGCTGATGCCATACGCGTCGAGCGCACTGGCCGATCCGAGCGCCGGCGGATTCTTGCCGCCCCGCGTCGTCGACCAGCCGAACCGCATCTCGACCAGCTGCGTACCGCCGGGCATGTACGTCGCCCCGAGCGCCAGCGCCTTGTTGGTCACGTAGGTGAAGCCGTTGCCGGCGCCGCCCGAGGGCAGCGGGAGACCGGATTCCTCGACGATCTCGGTATCGCGCCAGCCGTAGCGGCCAAAGAGCGACAGCGTGTCGGACACCTTCTGATCCAGCTTGACGTTGAACTTGTCGGTGTCGTTGGTGGCCAGCACCGTCGCGCGGTAGTTGTTCGCCGTGCCGGCACCGGTCGGCGTCGGCAAGTCGTTCAGGATCTTGCGGGCCGCGGCCGTCATCGGCAACGCCGTGCCGGCCGGGTAGATGGTGCCCGTGCGAGGATCCCGCGTCGCGACGCTCAGGATGCCCTGGCGCTGCGCCGCGTCCGGGATGGACGAGATCGCGACCGTGTAGCGGTCCTGCCGCAGCCCCTCGTAGTCGGTGAAGAAGAACGCCCGGTTGCGCAGCACGGGGCCGCCGAGCACGAATCCGAACTGGTCGCGCGTCATCTTCGGCTCGGTGCCGGCCGCCGGCTTGAAGAAGCCGGTGGCGTTCAACGCCGGATCGCGCCGGTACTCCCAGCCCGATCCCCGGAACCTGTTCGTGCCGCTCTTGTAGGCGACGTTCATCGTACCGCCGCCGCTGCGGCCGTACTCGGCACTCATGTTGTTGGTCACCACGCGCATCTCGACGAGTGCATCGGGCGGCGGCTGGATGACCTGGTTCGAGTAGCCCTGGTTGCTCGTGCCGTAGGCGTTGTTGTCGATGCCGTCCAGCAGGTAGTTGTTGTAGGTGCTGCGCAGGCCGTTGATCGTGAACGAGCCTTCGCGGCCGGTGCCCTGGGTGTTGTTGATCGACGAGCGGCGGACACCCGGCGACAACTGCACGAGCGCGGAGTACTCGCGGCCTGGCAGCGGCAGCGCCACGGCCTGCTCGGAGGTGACCACCGAGCTGCGCTGACTCGAGTCCTTCTCCAGCCGCAGCCCCTGCGCCTGCACTTCGACAGATTCGGAGAGCTCGCCGACGCCGAGCGTCACGTCGACACGCTGCCGGTTGCCGATCGCCAGCGCGATGTCCTGCACGGTTGCCGTCGAGAAGCCCGAGAGCTCCGCCTTGATCTCGTAGCGGCCGACGCGCAGGGTGAAGAACTCGTAGGCGCCGCTGTCGTTGGTCGTCGCGACCTGCGAGACGTTGGTGTCGACGTTGCGGAGCGTGACGGTGACGCCCGGGAGGACGCCCCCGCTCTTGTCCTGCACCGTGCCGGTGATCGAGCCGGTCTCGAACTGCGCGTCCGCCGGCCACGCGAGACAGAGGAGCAACGCGCCACACATGAGCAGTTGTCTGAGTGACATACACGTCTCCTTCGGCGACGGTGCTCACCTGCGCGGAGTCGACGCCAGCCTGCACCCTGCACCGGCTGCCCGCTCCGTACCGCACCGTGAGTCGCCGGACTGTGCGCCAGAGCATACGCCGCCGCTGACCGGCTGGCTATCGGGCAGCGGCGTGCGGCCAGCCGCTTCCGATCCACAGCTGCGCGAGTCAGCCGCACGCGCTACTTCAGTGCGCCCGCGAGCCAGACGAGCGGCGGCGCGGTCGCGATCGACACGGCGCTCGCCGCGACCAGCCACGCCGCCGAGAACGGCGTGGTTCTGAAGAGGCCGAGCCTAGCGTGCGCCCCTGGCGGGCGTGAGTACGACGTTCCGATACTCGACCGGACCGTGGTCACCCTGGAGCAGCAGGGGACCGGGCTCCGCTTCGGCGCTGTCGAGCGCGCCGCCGGTGATGCCCGGAATCTCGCGGTTGCAGATGACCGTGGTGCCGTTCAGCGAGTACGTGAGCATCCGGCCGACCAGCGTGACATCCATCGTTTGCCATTCGCTCGCGGCGCGGGCGACGTTCTCGCTCGGCGCAATGAAGCCATAGAGCCCGCCGAGATGATGGGACGACGGTTCGAGTCCGGCGGCGTCGTCGATCTGCAGTTCGTACCGGCCGCGCAGGTAGACGCCGCTGTTGGCGCCCTTGGGCACGCGGAACTCCAGGTGCAGCTTGAAGTCGTCGAACTTCTGCGACGTCACCAGGTTCGCGCCGCTGTCGGCATTCTTCAGGACGCCGTCGACCGCGCTCCATTTGCTGTCGCGGCGCCCGAGCGGCTGCCATCCCTCGAGTGACGTGCCGTCGAAGAGCGTGACCGGCGTGCCCCAGACGGGCGCGCCGGTGCGCCGAAGCGATGGTGCGCGGGTGCCCGACCACTTCACGACCTGGCCGTCGCCGAGCGTCATCGACCCGCTGATCCGATCGCCCTCGAGCCGTCCCTCGAACGTGATGTCCTTCGGATTGCTCTCCCACTGCGGCGGGATGGCGAACCGGAACGCGCCGTCGGTGAACTCGATCTTCGCGATCGGCCGGGCGCTGCCGCCCGATCCGACGAACTGTCCGACGAGCGTCGCGGAGCCGGAACGCTCGACCTCGAGCCACGACGGCGACGTCTGCGCGCCACGCTGGACGACGAGATCCCATCGTCCCAGCAGCGGGTCGGACGCGGCTCGCTGCTGTGCCAGGGCGCCCTGGTGTCCGACGATGGCGAGCATCAACGCGGCGCCACAGGCAACGCGAGCAAACATGAGTCCTCCTCGAAGTCGGTCCCGACCGGCGCTGGCGGCCAGTGCCCGTGATGAAGATGCGTGCGCGGCCTGGCCGCGCGCCGGGACCAAGTATATCGGCGCGGTCTTCGGGTAGCCTTGGCGCGACCCGTCCGGCCCGACGCCGGACACCGGAGGCGTTCGTGCGAGTCATCCTGGGAACCGCGCTCGTGATTGCCGTTGCCCTTGCGGCCGTTCGCGGTCAGGCGACGGAGTTCGACCTGATCGTCCGCGGTGGCCGGATCGTCGACGGCACGGGCAATCCGTCGTTCGACGCCGACCTCGGCATCCGCGACGGCCGCATCACGGCCCTCGGCATCGTCGGCGGCACCACGGCGCGCACCATCGACGCGACGGGACTTGTCGTCGCGCCCGGCTTCATCGACATCCACAACCATTCCGACACGACGTTGCTCGCCGATGCCGACGGCCAGAGCATGCTGCGACAGGGCGTCACCTCGATGATCCTCGGCGAGGGGGGATCGGCGGCTCCGTCGCCACGCTGGCAACGGTTCTCTGCGTACTTCGACGAGCTGCAGCGTCACGGCCTCAGCGCCAACGTCGGGTCCTACGTCGGTTCGAGCCAGGTCTGGGTCCAGGTGCGTGGCCCGCGGGCCGGCCCGCCCGCGGCCAGTGAACTCGCGTCGATGCGGCGTCTCGTTGGCGAGGCCATGACCGACGGCGCGCTCGGGCTCTCCAGTTCGTTGAGCGGACCGCCGGGCGTGTGGATCGACACCGATACGCTCGCGTCGCTCGCCGAAGTCGCGGGCCAGCACGGCGGCATCTACTCGACCCACATGCGCACCGAGGGCACCGGCGTCTTCACGTCGGTCGAGGAAGCCATCGAGATCGGCCGGCGCGGCCGCCTGCCGGTGGACATCATCCACCTCAAGATCGCCGAGCGCACGATGTGGGGCCGGATGCCCGATCTGGTGAAGCTGATTGCCGCGGCGCGGGCTCGCGGCCAGGCGGTCGAGGCCAACGTGTATCCGTACCGCGCCGGTCAGAACGACCTGGCGAGCATCATCCCGCCCTGGGCCCACGAAGGCGGCGCGTCTGCGCTGGTCGGGCGGCTCGGCGACCGATCGCTCCGCCCGCGTCTCGAGGCCGAGATCCTCGGCAAAACGCCGCTCGGCGACTGGTACAACCACTACACGGCCACGGGCGGGTGGGACGGCATGCTGCTCGTGTCGCTGACGAACCCGCGCTACCGGCAGTTCGCGGGAACGCGGATGCACGAGGTGATCGCCGCGATCGGCAGGCCGCCGATCGACGTGCTCTTCGAACTGCTGATCGAGAACGGCGGATCGGTGCCCACCGTGTTCTTCCATCACAGCGAGGAGGACATGCGGTACGCGCTCGCGCAGTCGTTCGTGTCGATCGGATCGGACGGCAGCGCCGTGAGCGTCGACGGCACGGCGGGGCCGGCGCACCCGCATCCACGCTTCTACGGGACGTTCCCGCGCGTGCTCGGCCGTTACGTGCGCGACAGCGGCGTGCTCGGGCTCGAGGACGCGGTGCGCAAGATGACCTCGGCGAATGCCGCCAAGGTCCGCCAGTTCGATCGCGGCCTCCTCCGGCCGGGCGCCTGGGCCGACGTCACGATTTTCGATCCGGTGCGGGTCGTCGATCGGGCCACGTTCGAACAGCCACGCCAGTACGCGACCGGCATCGAGTACGTGATCGTCAACGGCACGCCGGTCATCGACCGCGGCCAGCACACGCACGCGCGTCCCGGCCACATCCTTCGCGGGCCCGGCGCGACGCCGAGGCCGACGACACGGCCGCAGCCCTGAGCCCCTAGCCGGCGTGCCGGCGCCTACGCGCCCGCCGCCGTCGTCCGTGTTCGCACGACCTCGACGGAACACCGCGCGTGGGCCACGACCGCCTGCGCCACGCTGCCGAGCAGCCACCGTGTCACGCCGGTGCGGCCGTGCGACCCGACGACGATCAGATCGGCGCCCCACTGCTCGGCCTCGTCGATGATCATCGTGCGCGGGTCGCCCTCGCGGACCGCGGTCTCGGCAGTGAGGCCGGCCGCCCGGATTGCCTCGGCCGCTCGCGTCGTGACCGCGTCGGCGCCAGCCGTCTGCTGCCGTCTCGTGTCCTCGAGCGTCGCTCCGGCGAGGACGAACTCGGTGGCCGGCGGCGGGTACGGTTGGATCACCGACAGCACGCGCACGATCGTGGTGCGCGGCCACGGCCGGGCCGCGATCTCGTTCACGGCCGCTTCGGAGAACGGTGATGCATCGATAGCCAGCAGGATCTTCATGATCGGACCTCCTCTTGCCGTGCCGGCGGCACATGCCTACCAGGCCAGGTAGCGATTCCACGCGCCGAAGCGCCCCTCGATGCGGCCGCGAGGCACGCTCAGGCCGATCAGCACCGCGCCCACCAGCATGTCGTTCCACCGCGACGTCGGTGTACCACCGTCCAGCAGCCACGGCGCCGCCAGCAGTCCGAGGCCCATCAGGACGTTCAACAGCCGAACCGGACGCGCGATCTCGCCGAACGCAATGACGGCCCACGTGACGACCAGCGCCCCGGCCAGGTAGTCGCTGGCGGCGGCCGCGCCCGTCGTGCCGAGGACCGCCGGCGCTGCCAGGAGCCAGGTGCCGAGCGCGGCGCACAGGGGCAGGTTCCACGGCACGTGGTCCAGGTCGAGCGCCGCCACGATCCGTCTCGACGTCGGTCGCTCGCTCGCAGGCGCCGTGGCGGGCAACGGTGCGGCACTGGCGTCCTCGTAGCTGTCCAACGTCCCGCCAATCCAGAACGTGCGCCAGAACGGCTTGCCTTCACGCCTGGCGCCAAGCAGGAACTGCGACATCGCGACCACTTCGTCGACCGCCGGCGCGATCATCACGAGCATCGCGACGGCCGTCGCGAGACAGATCGCGCACCAGGCGCCCACCGCAATCGGTTGGAGCATGACCAGTACGATGCTGACGATGCCGACCGGCACGACCAGCACGCCGAACATCACGACCATCCACGGCATCGTGCGCCAGCGCGTGCGGCCGCCCATGAACCCCGAGAGCGCTTCGATCAGGTACGACGAGGCGCCGAGTCCGGCGTCGGAGATCGGCCACGCCCTCGAGATCTCGGAGTCCAGCACCCGGCGAGTACCGTCACCGAAGAGGGGATCCCAGGGGTAGGCGACGTGTCCCAGCTGATACGCCGCGAGATAGCGCGACAGGAAGAAGCCGACGAACGCCATCGCGATGATCGGTCCGCGCTGAATCCAGTCGGACGGGTTGTACGACCAGCCGGGCGGCGTCTCCGGCCCCGGCGTCATCATGACCCGGTGATGCGCGCGGCTCGGCATCATCGGCACCAGCACGGAGAAGGTGATGACGAGGGTGCCGACGAGCGTGTCGTTGGCGTACGCGCCCGGATCGGGCGTCCAGAAGATCAGCGGCGCCATCAGCAGCCACAGGCCGACCAGACAGATGCCCCAGCGCGCGAGGTCGAACCGCGCCGACAGGGTGCAGGCACCCAGGACGACAATGAGCGCTCCGCTGATGCCGTCGCTCCACGTCATCGGCACGCTGCGATAGCCGAGCGTCGCGGGGCTGGTCAGGAGCCAGAAGCCCATCGTGATGTTCGCGAAGTCGCGCCAGATCCAGCGCCGCAGCATCTCTGCGTGATCGTCGACCACTGCCGAGTGGCCTGCAGGTGTGCCCGGATCTCGAGTCATGTCCATCGTCGGGCTGGCTGAAGCCGTGCTCGGTGCGCAGTCTCATCTGTGCACGTGCACGCCCACCTCGGAGGGTGCAAGCGAGACGCCAGGCGATTGGTGGCGGCAGCGCGAAGATCATAGGGCCGGTGTTGTCCTTCGATGCATTCGAAGGCGTATCTGAACACCATAGGTGCAGGTTCGCGGGCCCTCGCGCCGCGATCGCAGGCGTTGATCGTGCATCGAAACGCCATCGACCATGCCACCACCGCAGCCTCCGACACCTCGTCCCGCCCCGGTCCCGCCGTCGGGGCCGGCGCCCGCTCCCGAACCGTCGCCCGAGCCGCCGCCGACAAATCCGATTCCGGAGCCGCCCGGCGGCGCACGGCGACACGATCGACTGGCCGCAACGCGGCACGGCTGAAGAGTCATGGCAATGACACGACCATTGGTACTCGTGACCGGCAGCGCCGGATACCTGGGGACGGCCGTCGTCCAGGCACTCGTCGCCGACCATCAGGTGATAGGGCTCGACAAGGCGTCACCGTCCTCGCCGCTGGCGGGCTCCGACTTCATCGAGTGCGATCTGACCCGCGACGACAGCGTCCTCGAGGCGCTGGACACGGTGCGGCAACGGCATGGCGAGCACGTCTCCAGTTGCGTGCACCTCGCCGCTCACTACGATTTCTCGGGCGAACCGAGTCCGCTCTATCAGACGCTCACCGTCGAGGGCACGCGGCGGCTGCTGCGCGGCCTCCAGCGTGTTCAGGTCGATCAGTTCGTCTTCTCGAGCACGCACATCGTGATGAAGCCTGCCGACGAGGAAGGCGACGTCATCACCGAAGCGTCGCCGGTCGCACCGGGATGGGACTACCCGCGATCCAAACTTCGGGCCGAGCACGTCATCCGCGAGGAGAGGCACGGCATCCCGGCGGTGATCCTCCGCCTCGCCGGCGTCTACGACGCGGAGACGCACGTCGTCCCCATCGCCCAGCAGATGCGTCGCATCTACGAGAAACAATTCGAAAGCTACTTCTTTCCTGGCGACGCGAGCCACGGCCAGGCGTTCGTGCATCTCGAGGACGCCGTGCAGTGCATCCGGCTGGCGATCGAACGCCGGCAGCAGCTCGGGCCCTATGAGGTGTTCCTCGTGGCCGAGCCCGACGTCATGAGCTACGCCGAACTCCAGGAGCAGCTGGGCGAGCTGATTCACGGACAGGAGTGGCCGACGATTCGCATCCCGAAGGCCGTCGCCAAGGCGGGCGCCTGGGTGCAGGGACAGCTTGCCGCCAAGGACGACGAGACGTTCATCAAGCCCTGGATGATCGACCTGGCGGACGATCACTACCCGATTGCCGTCGACCACGCGCGTCAGCGGCTCGGGTGGGAAGCGAAGCGCCGCCTGCGGTCCACGCTGCCCGACATGGTCGCGCGTCTCACGCGCGATTCGGACGGCTGGTACCGAGCCAACAAGCTCGACCCACCGGGCCACGAATCACCGCGCGCGGCGCGTGGGTGACGTCGGGCCTCACTGGCTGTCGTCGAGCAGTCCGTCGCGCAGCCGGATCACGCGCGTGCCGTACCGCGCGTTCTCCTCCGAGTGCGTCACCTGCACGATCGTCGTGCCCTGATCGTTCAACTGCTTGAACAGCTCCATGATCTCGCGGGCCTGCGACGAATGCAGGTTGCCGGTCGGTTCGTCGGCCAGGACGATCGACGGGTTGGCCGCCACCGCACGCGCGACGCCGACCAGCTGCTGCTGGCCGCCCGAGAGTTGGCTCGGATACAGGTCCTTCTTGGCGACGATCCGGAAGCGATCGAGGATCTCGGCGACGATGCTCTGCCGGTCGGAGGCCTTGACGTCGCGATACGACAGCGGCAGTTCGATGTTCTCGTAGACGGTGAGGTCGTCGAGCAGGTGATAGCTCTGGAACACGAAGCCGACGTGCCGCTTCTGGAGCGCCGAGCGGACCTTGGCCGGCAGGGCATGAATGGGATGCCCCATCAGCGTGAAGGTGCCCCTCCACGCTGCGTCGTGCATGCCGAGGATGTGCAGCAGCGTCGACTTGCCGGCGCCCGACGGTCCCATGATCGACACGAACTCGCCAGGCCGGATGTCCAGCGAGATGCGGCGCAGCAGGAACAGCTGGCCGGCCCCCTGCGGCAGCGCCTTCTCGATGTCGCGCAGCGAGACGAGCGAGCCGTTCTCGCCGAGCTGCAGCGGTTCGGGGGCAGGCGGGGTCGTCGTGGTCGTCGATCGCTTGAACAGCACGGTCACCTCAACGCATCGATTCGGTCGGCGGCACGGCGGCGGCCCGCCAGGCCGGAAGTACACACGCGGCCATCGCCGCGCTCCCCAACAATACCGCGACGGTGGCAAATGCCAGCAGGTCGAGCGAGGCCCGCGCGAAGACGTCGAACTGGCTCGCCAGCAGGCGGCCGAGGACGAGACTGCCGACCCCGCCGATGGCCAGCCCCGTCGTGACCAGCGCGATGCCGGTGCGTCCGACCAGGCGCACGATCGCGGCCGGCTCGGCGCCCAGCGCCATCCGGATGCCGATCTCGCGGCGGCGCATCGACACCAGGTACGACAACACGCTGTACAGGCCCGCCATCGTCAAGGCCAGCCCGAGTGCCCCGAACGCGGAGAACAGCGCCATCGTGAAGCGTGGCTGCGCCGTCTGGTTCGCGATCGCTTCCGCTCCGGTGTACGGGGTCGACAACGGTAGCGCCGGATCGAGCTGGAGCGCCTGCTGGCGCAGCGCGTTGAACAGCGGCGCAACCGCACCCGACGTCCTCACGCTCAGCGTCCGCTGCGGCGGCGCCACCAACGTGTACGGCACGACCGCCGCGGCCCGCGGCGCGCTCTCGAGCCCGTCGTTGCGGACATCGGCCATGACGCCGACGATGGAGACGAGCGGTGAGAGCCCATCCTTCATCAGCACGTTCGGATTGCCCGTCGTCGCCAGCAGGTCCAGCTGCACGCGCCGGCCGATCGGATCGGTGCCCGGCGGCCACAGACGGGCGAAGGCCTCGTTGATCACCGCCACCGGTTCGCCGGCCGCCACTTCGCGATCGCTGAAAGGTCGACCGCGGCGAATGGGCGCAGCCAGCACGCGCCAATAGTCCTCGCCCGCCAGATGCACCTGCACGCGCTGCGCATCGGCGGCAGGCTGCCCGTCGATGGCATAGGTCGATTGCGGCCCGCCAAACGGCATGCCGCCGTTGCCGATGCTCACGGCCGTCACCTCCGGCAGGGCGCGGACGCGATCGACCAGCTCGCGGGCGAACCGGTCGCGCGATGCGCGTGTGTCGTAGGTGCGGGGCGGCAGGGGCACGCCGACCGAGACCAGGCCGTCCGGCGCGAACCCGAGGTCGACGCGCTGCAGCGCCATGAAGCTGCGGACTGTCAGCACCGCGCTCACCAGCAACACCACCGAGACCGCGACCTCTCCGACGACGAGCGCGTTGCGGGTCAGCCCGCCGCCGGCGCCGCTGGTGCCCCTGGCCTCGTCCTTCAGCGCGCTCGCGAGATCCGGCCGGGACGTCTGGAGCGCCGGCGCCAGCCCGAACACCACACCGCTCGCGACCGAGACCCCGGTGCAGAACGCCAGCGCGACGCCGTTGAGCTCGATGCGGGCCTCGTTGGGCACGAAGAAGGTCGGCATCGCGGCCGTCCTGCGGCCCCGGCGACGGCCGGCCAACCAGGTGGGACGACTTACGACTTCGGGACGGAATCGAGCGTCCGGATCTTGACGTTCCGGAACCAGAAGATGCTGCCGTGATCCTGGATGGCGATGCGGCCCGTCTTCGCCTTGCCGTAATCGGGCGCGGCCTTCCACTTGCCGGAATCGCGCAGCGTGTTCCACTCTGGCGTCCAGCGGGCGAACTCCAGCACTTTCTTGCCGTTCAGCCAGTGTTGGACGTGGGCGCCCCGCACCACCAGTCGCGTCGTGTTCCATTCGCCAACCGGCTTCAACACCTTCTGCGCCGGGTCGGGCGCGTGCATCGAGTAGTTCGACGCCGCCGTGCGGTCCGGATCGAGCTTGATGGGGAAATTCACGTCGTCGATCAACTGGTACTCGGGGCCGGTCTTCCAAGCCGCGTCGTATCTCGGATCCTCGATGACGCCGTACATCAGGCCGCTGTTGCCGCCCTTGGATGTCTTCCAGTCCAGGCGCAGCTCGAAGCTGGTGTACTCGCGATCGGTGACCAGGTCGGCCCGCTTGTCGCTGCCGTAGTTGCCGGTGACGCCCACCGTCTCGAGCGCGCAGTCCTCGATCGCCCAGGCGGCGATGTCCTGCGCGTTGTAGCCGTGCCAGCCCGACGTGGTGGTGCCGTCGAACAGCAGCGTCCAGCCTTCGGCCTTCTCCGCCGGCGTGAGGACGTTCTGGCCCGAGCACGCGGCCGGCTGTGCCGACATCCGCGGGCCTGCCAACGCGAGTAGACCCGCGACGCACATCATCGACACCGACCCGCGACCTGCGTTCATGGCGACCCTCCTCCGTGCGACGTCCCACACGGGCGCGCTGGCGCAGAAGACGCTAGCACATGCGCCGCCGGGGCGACGGTGTCCCGGCGGAGCTGGCAGCCGGTGTGCATAACTTGCGGGCAGGAGGGAGCGCATGGCCTGGATTCGTGAGCGCGCGCTCACGCTGGTACTGATGGCGTGCTTCGCCGTGTTCCTGGGCGGCCAGCTGATCACCGGCTATCACGAGTACAACGATGAGCAGCGACGGGACGGCCAGCCCGAGGTCACTGTCAGCGCCTACTTCAGTACCGGGCATCCGTGGGAGGCGACCTTCGAGAACTGGGAGAGCGAATTCCTGCAGATGGCGATCTTCGTGCTGCTCACCACGTGCCTCGTGCAGCGTGGCTCGCCGGAATCACGCCGGCTCGGCACCGTGGAGCTCGTCGATGCCGATCCCAGGGAGCACCGGAACGACCCGGGTGCGCCGTGGCCGGTCCGTCGCGGCGGGTTCGTGCTGACGCTCTACGAGAACTCCCTGGGCCTGGCGTTCGTGGTCCTGTTCCTGGTCTCGTGGGCGGGCCACGCCGCCGGCGGCTTCGCGGTGTATCGGGACGACCAACGCGCCGCTGGCCAGGCGGTCGCGGGTCTCGGCGAGTACCTGCGCTCGTCGCGGTTCTGGTTCGAATCGTTCCAGAACTGGCAGAGCGAGTTCCTCGCGATTGCCTCCATGGTGTGGCTCGCCGTCTACCTGCGCCAGCGCCACTCGCCGGAATCCAAGCCGGTGCACGCGCCGCACGACGAGACGGGCCGCTGAGCCGTCAGCCACCCCGCTGACGCTGCCGTCCGACGCGCGCCGGCATATGATGCCGGCGTTCCCATGCGACGACGTGCGCCGTTCGCCGCGCGGTTCACCAACCGCATCATGCTGACCGCCGGCGTGCTGGCGAGCATCGTCGCCAGCCCCGGCGCCGGCGCCGACATCCGCGTCGTCTCGCCGCCGGGCGTTCGCGTCGTCGGTCCGTACAGTCCGGCCGTCCTCGCCGGCGATTTCCTCTACGTCTCCGCGCAGGGTGGCCGCGACGACGAGGGCCGGCTGCCGGAGACGATCGAGGGGCAGGTGCGCCAGACGCTGCTGAACCTGAAGGCCATCGTCGAGGCCGGCGGACTCACGCTGCGGCACGTCGTGTACGCGCAGGTGTACTTGACCGACATGGCGCACCTCGACGCGATGGAGCGCGTGTGGCGGGAGTTCTTCCCGACCGATCCGCCGGCCCGGGCGGTGCTCGGCGTCCACAAGCTGCCGACCGGCATCGCGGTGGAGATCAACGCCGTCGGCCATCGCGATCTGTCGCGACGCCAGCCGATCGTCCCGGCCGGATACCCAACGGACCAGTCGTGGTCGCCAGCCGTGAAGGCGGGGAACCGGCTGTTCCTGTCCGGCGCGCTCGGGGCCGACATCGCCACGGGCCGCGTTCCCGCCGATGCCGACGCCCAGGTGCAGCTCGCGCTCGACAACCTGCGCCGCGTGCTGGCGGCGGCCCACCTCGACTTCCGTCATGTCGTGTTCGTCAACCCTTACCTGACAGCGGCGGCGTCGCGACAGATGAACGCGATCTACGCCAGGCACTTCGAGTTCGGCAACACGCCGGCGCGGGCGACGATCGGCGTCACCAGCCTGCCAGGGGGCAACACCATCCAGTTCACCGGCGTCGCCATCGACGACCTGTCGCTGCGGCGCGCGTACCGGCCGAAGAACATGCGGCCGAGCGCCACCGCCAGTCCCTGCGTGCTCGCCGACGACACGTACTACTGTTCCGCCAAGGGCCCGTTCACGCCCGGGCCCGCCGCCGGCCCCGGGCCGCTCCAGGGCATCTGGGTCGGCAGCATCGAGGCGCAGGTGCGCCAGACGATGCGGAACCTGATCGACGGACTCGAGGAGGCCGGTCTCGGCCTGGCGGATGTCGTGGCCACCAACGTGTACCTCGACGACATGACCGACTTCGCCGCGATGAACCGGATCTATGCCCAGTACTTCCCGGCGAGGCCGCCCGCCCGCACGACGGTTGCGCAGGTGGCGCCGGTGGACCGCACGGCGCGGCGCGGCGACACGTTCCCCGGCCTCGAGCAGATCTCGCTGATTGCCGTGAAGCCGTAGCTCAGGAGACACCCATGCAGAACGACCACGATCTCGAGACCGCACCGGATGGCGTGACGCGCCGCGACCTGTTCCGGCTGGGCAATGCCCTCACGATGCCGATGCTGTTCGGCGCGGCAGGTGCCGGCACCGCCGCCGCGGCGGCCGCAGGACCGCTCGAGCCCGGCGCCCGGATCTACCAGTCGATCGGCGTGGAGCCGGTCATCAACTGCCGCGGCACGTTCACCATCATCGGCGGTTCGGTGGAACTGCCCGAGGTGCGCGCGGCGATGGAGGCGGCGGCGCGCTACTACGTGCAGATCGACGAGCTCGCGAATGCCGTCGGCCAGCGCCTCGGCGAGCTGACCGGCGCCGAGTGGGGCATGGTGTCCTCGGGCTGCGCCGCCGGGCTCAAGCACGTGACCGCGGCCTGCGTCACCGGCGGCAACCCGGAACGCCTCGTGCGCATTCCGGATCTCACCGGGTTCGACAAGACCGAGGTCGTGATCCCGCGCTACTCACGCAACGTCTACGACGCGGCGGTCCGCAACATCGGCGTCACGATGATCACGGTGGACACGATCGAGGCGCTCGAACAGGCGCTCGGGCCGCGCACCGCGATGATCTACCTGCTTGCCGGCGAGGAGACGACCACCGGTCCGATGTCGCTCGAGAACATCGCCAGGGTGGCCAGGCCGAAGGGCGTGCCCATCCTCATCGACGCGGCCGCCGAAGGCCTCACCGTGCCGAACGTCCACCTGCAGGGCGGCGCCGACATCGTCGCCTACAGCGGCGGCAAGGCGTTGCGCGGCCCGCAATGCGCCGGTCTGCTGCTCGGCCGCAAGGACCTGCTGATGTCGGCATGGCAGGCGAGCGCGCCGCACCATGGCCCGGGCCGCGACAACAAGGTCGGCCGCGAGGAGACGCTCGGCATGCTGGCGGCCGTCGAGGCCTGGGTGAAGCGCGATCACGCCGCCGAGTGGAAGACGTGGCTCGGCTATCTCGACACCGTCGCCAGGCGCGTGTCGACGATTCCGGGCGTGACCACAGCCGTGCGCGAGCCGAACGGCCGCTCGAACCGGACGCCGTCATTGAGCATCACCTGGGACCCGGCTGCGCTCCACATCTCGGGGCCGGAACTCGCCGACCAGCTCGCGCGGACCACTCCACGCATCGCCCTGGGCGGCGGCGGGCGTCCTGGCGCCGGCGCGGGGAACTCGACGTCGGTGTCGGTCACGGCGTGGATGATGCAGCCGGGCGACGACAAGATCGTGGCCGATCGGCTGCACGCCGCGCTGACGGCGCCGCGTCCGCCGCGCGCGACCGACATGAAGGCGCCGACCGTGGACGTGTCCGGCCGCTGGGACGTCGAGATCGCGTTCTCGAGCAGCACCAGCCGTCACACGCTGTTTCTCGAACAGAAGGGCAACTGGCTGCAGGGATCGCATCAGGGCGACTTCACCGTGCGCGACATCGCCGGGATGGTCGAAGGCAGCGACGTCGTCATCCGCAGCGTCGAGCGCCGTCCCGGCGCGGCGGTCACCTTCACGTTCTCGGGGCCGGTCGCGGGCGATGCCCTGTCCGGCCAGCTGCACATGGGCGAGTACCTCACCGCGACGTTCAAGGCGACGCGACACGCCTATCCGACGCAGCGCACGCGCATCACCGTCCCTCAGGGGCCGCCGCTCTCTTCCTGAGTTGGGCAAAGCTTTGATTCATTCCAAACTATGAGCTAGGATGCCGCCGGCGATGGCGATCGAACCGGCGGCGCTGCTTCGTGAACGCGGGATCCAGGTGACCGCCCAGCGGCTGGCCGTGCTGCGCGCCGTGTCGGCGCAACCGCACATCACCGCCGACGCCGTGGCCGAGATCGCGCGCACCGAGATCGGCGCCATCTCGCTGCAGTCGGTGTACGACGCGCTGGCGCTGCTGGTCGCCGAAGGTCTCGTCCGCCGCATCCAGCCGTCCGGATCGCCGGCCCGCTTCGAGGATCGTGTCGGCGACAACCACCACCACCTGATCTGCCGCACCTGCGGCCGTGTCGTCGACGTGGACTGCACGGTCGGCGCGGCACCGTGCCTCACGCCGCACGGCGGTGGTGGATACGAAATCGACGAGGCCGAGGTCGCCTTCTGGGGACGCTGTCCGAGCTGCCTCGCACAGGCCCGCATCACCACCCCGGACGCCAGGCCAGCCGTCGCAACCGCGGGTTCCCAGATGCCCGCGCAGGCGCGGCGACAGTCATCGCCCTCGACGGATCGCAGTCACAGTGCCAGTCGTTCCCGCAGCAACAGCCGGCGCACGCGCCGGTCTTCCTAAAGGCTCAGGTCATATGGACAACGTTCAGCAGTGCCCGTTCTCGAGCAAGACACGCGTCGGCCGGACCAACAAAGAGTGGTGGCCGAATCAGTTGAACCTGAGTGTCCTGCACACGAACCATCCGGCCGGGAACCCGATGGACGACGGGTTCGACTACGCGGAGGCGTTCCTGTCGCTGGACCTCGCGGCGGTGAAGAAGGACATCGAGGCGGTGATGACCGACTCGCAGGACTGGTGGCCGGCCGACTTCGGTCACTATGGCGGCCTCTTCATCCGGATGGCCTGGCACAGCGCCGGCACCTACCGCATCCATGACGGCCGCGGCGGCGCCGGCTCGGGCCAGATCCGCTTCGCGCCGCTCGGCAGCTGGCCCGACAACGCCAACATCGACAAGGCCCGCCGGCTGCTCTGGCCCGTCAAGCAGAAGTACGGCCGCAAGCTCTCGTGGGCCGACCTGATCGTGCTGACCGGCAATGTTGCGCTGGAGTCGATGGGATTCAAGACGTTGGGCTTCGCGGGCGGCCGCAAGGACGTGTGGGAGCCCGAGCACGTCAACTGGGGATCGGAGGCGACCTGGCTCGGCGACGAGCGGTACAGCAGCGATCGGCAGCTCGCCAACCCGCTCGCCGCGGTGCAGATGGGTCTGATCTACGTGAACCCGGAAGGCCCCAACGGCACGCCGGACCCGTTGGCGGCGGCGACGGACATCCGCGAGACGTTCCGTCGGATGGCGATGAACGACGAGGAGACCGTGGCCCTCATCGCCGGCGGCCACACGTTCGGCAAGACGCACGGCGCGGCTCCGGCGACGCACGTTGGCGCTGAACCCGAAGGCGGCAACCTCGAGGAGCAGGGCTTCGGCTGGAAGGGCGGCTACGAGACCGGCACCGGGGCGCACGCCATCACCAGCGGACTCGAGGTCACCTGGACGACGACGCCCGTCAGGTGGAGCCACGACTTCTTCAAGCATCTGTTCGAGTACGAGTGGGAGCTGACCGAGAGCCCGGCCGGCGCCAAGCAGTGGACGCCGAAGAACGGCGCCGGTGCCGGCACCGTGCCGCACGCCCACGATCGGTCGAAGACGATCGCACCGGGCATGCTGACCACCGACCTCGCTCTCAGGTTCGATCCCGCTTACGAAAAGGTGTCGCGGCGGTACTACGAGCATCCGGAGGAATTCGCCGACGCGTTCGCGAAGGCGTGGTTCAAGCTGACGCACCGCGACATGGGGCCGATCACCCGCTACCTCGGCGCCGAGGTTCCCAAGGAGCCGCAGATCTGGCAGGACCCGGTGCCGCCGGTCACGCACGCCCTGATCGACGCCACCGACATCGCCGGCCTGAAGAAGGCGATTCTGGCCTCGGGCCTGTCGGTCTCTCAGCTGGTCTCCGCCGCCTGGGCCTCCGCCTCGTCGTTCCGCGGCACCGACAAGCGCGGCGGCGCCAATGGCGCCCGCATCCGTCTCGCCCCGCAGAAGGACTGGGCCGTCAACAACCCGCCCGAACTCGCCAGGGTGCTGAAGGTGCTGGAGGGCGTCCAGCAGACGTTCAACGACGCGCAGACCACCGGCACGCAGGTGTCGCTGGCCGACCTGATCGTGCTCGGCGGATGCGCCGCCGTCGAGAAGGCCGCCCGCGACGCCGGGCAGGACGTGACGGTGCCGTTCCGTCCGGGCCGGACGGACGCGACGCAGGATCAGACCGACGCCGAGTCCTTCACCGTGCTCGAGCCCGACGCCGACGGCTTCCGCAACTTCGTCGGCGAAGGCCACGACGTGCCGGCGGAAGTGCTGCTGATCGAGCGCGCCTTCCGGCTGACGCTGAGCGCGCCCGAGATGACCGTGCTCCTCGGCGGCCTGCGCGTGCTGAAGGTGAATGCCGGGCAGAGCGACCACGGCGTGTTCACCACGCGTCCGGAGACGTTGACCAACGACTTCTTCGTCAACCTCCTCGACATGGGCACGGTCTGGAAGCCGACTTCCGAGGCGGCCGACGCGTTCCATGGCACCTGCCGCGCGAAGGGCGATCCGCGGTGGACCGCGAGCCGCGTCGACCTCGTGTTCGGATCGAACACGGAACTGCGGGCCCTCGCCGAGGTCTACGCGTGCCAAGACTCGCAGGAGAAGTTCACCCGCGACTTCGTGGCGGCGTGGGACAAGGTGATGAACCTCGATCGCTTCGATCGGGCCTGACGGCGCGTCGACGTCCGCTCGCGCTCCCGCCAGTCACGCACACGCCCGCACGGGGCAGGCCACGGACCTGCCTCGTGCGGCCACCGCACGCACCGTCACTCGCTGCGCAGGACCGTCGCCGGCTGCAGCCGCATGGCGCGGCGGGCCGGGGCCGCACAGGCCGCCAGCGCGACGATGAACAGCAGCGCGCCGGCCACCGCACACGCGGCCGGATCCAGCGCGCCGACTCCGAACAGCAGGCTCGCCATGAAGCGCGTCGTCGCGAAGGCGAGGGCGATGCCGAGCCCGATCCCCAGCGCCACGACGACCATGCCCTGGCCGATGACGAGGCGGGCGACGTCGGCCCGGTTGCCGCCGAGCGCGATGCGGATGCCGATGTCGCGCAGATGCTGTTGCACGTAGTAGTTCATCGTGCCGTAGATGCCGATCGCGGACAGCAGCAGTGCGACCAACGCAAAGCCAGCCACCAGCAGCGACAGTGACCGCGGACGCTCGAGCGCCTCGTCGACGAGCGTCTCCATCGTCGCGATGCCGGTCAGCGGGGCCGCCGGCTCGAGACGACCGAGCGCCTGCCGCAACGGCGCGGCGAGCGCCTCCGGCCGGCCCGCCGTCCTGAGCACGACGAACCGCGTCGTCCGTCCGTCGAGCGACGTGTAGACGGTGCCATCGTCGGGCCGATCGAGCCCGGCGTACTTCACGTCGCTGACGACGCCGACCACGGTCGTCCATGGGCACGTCGTGCAGCCGCCGCCGCGCAGGCGTTCGCCGACCGCGCTCCTGTCCGGGAAGTACCGGCGCGCCCAGGCGCGATCGACGACGACCGCGAGCTCGTCGTCCTGCAGCGCGTCGCGCTCGTCGAGGAAGCGGCCTTCGAGCAGCGTCAGGCCGAGCGCCCGGACGTAGTCAGGCGTGACGGCGACCCAGGCCGCGAGCGGTTGCGGCCGCCCGGCCGGCGTCGGGTGACGTTCGAGGTCGAAGTTGTTCAGGTTGTTGACGTTGTTGGGCGCCAGGCCATCCGCGAACGCGACCGACGCCACGCCCGGCACCGCTTCGAGTCGACGCGTCAACTCGCCCCAGAACACCCGCGAGCGCGCTGTTTCTCGATACTGCGCCAGCGGAAGCCGGATCGCGCCGGTCAGGACGCGCGCGGTGTCGAAGCCCAGGTCGACTTCCCGCAGACGGTGCAGGCTCGTGGCCAGCAGCGTCGCGACGATCAGCAGCGGCGTGGCAATCGCGAACTGCGCCGCCACGAGACCACGCCGCAAGCGGCGGGTGCCGGCGCTGGCGGTCATCGTCCGGGTCGTGACCCGCGTGCCGCTCGCCGGTCGGCGCGTCGCCTGCAGCGCCGGCAGCAGGCCGAAGAGCAGCGCGCTCGAGATCGCGAGCACCGAGACGAACGCGATGGTGGCGCCGTCGAACCGGATTTCGTCGGTGCGCGGGAAGTAGTCGGCTCCGTACGTTTTCAGCAGCTGGGTGCCGGCCAGCGCGATGGCCAGGCCCACGGTCGCCGACGCCGCCGCGAGGACGACGCTCTCGGCGAGGAGATACCGCAGGATGCGTCCGCGCGAGGCGCCGAGCGCGGTCCGGACCGCCAGGTCGGCCTGCCGGCCCGCGGCCCGTCCGACCAGCAGGTTCGACGCGTTGGTGCAGGCGATCAGCCACACCAGGCCGACCGCGGCCAGCGCCAGGCCGGCGAGCGTGTGGACGTCGCCCAGCACGCTCGCGCCGAGTGCCTCCATGTTCCAGCTCGCCGAGTCGTCCTGATACGACGACCGCCAGATTGGGAAGATGGCGCGGTTGATGGCGCGCAACTCGCTCGCGGCTGCCGTCGGGTGCCCGCCGGCCGGCAGTCGCCCGAGGACCGTCAGGAAGAACGGGCCCTTGCGAAGCGGCGGCGTGAACTGCTGGATGAGGAACAGATCGAACCGTCGCTCGAGTGGGCCGCCCGACGGCGGCAGGACGCCGACGAGGGTGTACTCGGCGCCGTCGAGGCGAAGGGGCGCGCCGATCGCGTCGCGGCGGCCGCCGAGCCGCTGCTGCCAGAACGCGTGACTCGCGATGGCCACCCGTGGTGCGCCCGGCCGGCCATCCTGCTCGGTGAAGTCGCGTCCGGCGGCGGGCGTGATCCCCAGGACCGAGAAGAATCCCCACGACACGATCCGGCTTTGCAGGAGCTCGGCGCTGTCGCCGCCGTGATAGCTGACCGGGCGGGTGGCGTAGGCCGCCGTGCGCTCGAACTGCGTCTGCTGTTCGGCAAACGCCAGGTAGTCCGCCACCGAGAAGGGGAACTTGAACGGCGGCGCGTCGGTGTAGATGCGGACGAGCCGCTCGGCGTGCGCGTAGGGCAGCGGCCGCAGCATCGCCGCGTCGATCGCGCCGAAGATCGCCGCGGCGGCCCCCAGGCCGAGGCCGACCGACGCCACGATCGTGAGCGCCAGCACCGGCGATCGCAGCAGGCTGCGCACCGCGATACGGACGTCCTGGATCACATCCTGGAAGAACAGCCTGCGGTGCATCACGGTCTCCCGGGCCTCGTCCTGTTGCCGGCAGTAGCGGCGCGTCGCGTCGACGTCACCGAACTCGCGCCGGGCGAGGCGCCGCGCCTCGTCGGGCGACGCACCGGCGGCGCGCAGGTCGGCGGCGCGCAGGTCGAGGTGCATCTGCAGTTCTTCGTCGACCTCGGACGCGATGTGGCGCCGGCGCAGGAACCAGAAGGGGCGCGGCTTGGGCATGGCTCACGATCCCTGCAGGACCGCGTCGATCGCGCGCACGTACCGGCGCCAGTTGCCGGTCTCGTCGCGCAGTCGCTTGCGGCCGGCCGTCGTCAGCGAGTAGAACCGCGCCCGGCGATTGTTCTCGGACTGGGCCCAGTCGGCCTCGAGCAGCCCCTGCCGGAAGAGGCGGTGCAGCGACTGGTAGAAGGCCGCCTCTTCGACGCAGAGGTCGCCGCCGGTGTTCTCGCGAATCTGCGAGGCGATCGCGTAGCCGTGGCGCGGCCCGTCCGCGAGACAGCGGAGGACGAGCAGATCGAGGGTGCCCTGCAGCAGCGTCAGTGGTGGCATCGCGTCTCTCCCCATAGACGCTATGGGGAGAGGCAACGCTTGTCAAGCGCCGCCGGCCAGTCAGGTGGGCCGAGCTGCCGCACCCGGCCACGGCCGTCGCGTTCGGCTTGCCTTACCTGAAGATGCGGCCGACGCCGAAGTACGTGCGCCAGCGCCCATCGAAGCCCCAGGAGCCGGCCACGACGACCGGTCCGATCAGCGTGTCCATGATTACTCCCACGCCGCCGTTGCCGCGCCAGCCGGCCCGCGACCACTCGGCGAAGGCATCGCCGTTCTCCAGCCAGCCGCCGGCGAAGATCGGCCCGCCGAGGAAGTCGGGCAGCCGCGCGACCCGCCGCAGGTAGCCGCCGGTGGCTGCGTAGTAGTGCGCGCCCCGCAACTCCCCGGGACTGTACGCTCCGAGGCGGAACGGCACGCCGAGCGCGAACTGCGGTGTCTCCAAGGGGGTGTTGGTGAACACCCCGCCAACGGCGCCCGACACGAAGAGGCGATGGACGGCGTCGGTACCCGGACTCCAGAACGCGATCCCCGATGCCGACGCCGACGTGAGGCTCGTGCCCGGCGCCACCGATTGACCCGCGATCGTGATGTCGGGGGCCTCGAACGTGCGGGCGAGCCCGGCCTGGACGAGCACGCCGGTCGACGGCACGACCGGGGAGTCCTGCGTATCGAGGCGCCACGTCAGGGCGCCGCCGGCGATGCGGCCGCGGGCTTCGGGGAAGGCAGGGTCGCCGACCTTGACGACTACCGTGTCGCGTCCGACGTGCGCGCTCAGCCGCACGTCGCTGCGGGCCCCGAGGTTGGCGCCCACCGAGAGACCGAGGCGCGTCGCCGTCTGCTTGTATCGCGCCACGATCGCATCGTCGTCGATCAGGTTGAACGTGGTGCTGCCGACGCCGGCAAACGGCGCGACGAAGAAGGGCGACCGTCCGATCGGCCGATAGAGTTCGCCGCTGGCGCCGGGATCGGACCCGATCGTGCCGTCGATGCGAAGTTCGGATCCGGAACCGAACGCGTCGAAGGCCAGGTAGCGCGCGGTCGTCGTGATCCGGAAGTCGCTCGACGTCGTGTTCTCGAGATTGACGCCGAGCATCAGGAACGGCGGCGCGAACGGCTTCGCCCTGCCGCGCACGACGAGCGCGACGGCGCCGTCGGGTTCGCGGGTCAGCCGCCACGTCACCGTTTCGTAGCGATCGAGGCCGGCGACGATCGCCACGTCCTCCTCGAGCGCCGACACGTCGAGTGGCGTGCCGACGTGCCTGGCCAAGAGCACCTCGAGGCGCTGCGCGTCGTTCTCGGCAAACCCCTGCAGCGAGATCCGGGCGGGCTGCGGGACGCTGGCGCGGCGGCGCGCGTTCCGATCGGCCTGCCAGGCCGCAAACGCCGCCTCGTCCACCGCGAGCGGCAGCAGCTGCGCGCGTGCCTGCTCGGCCGCCTTGTAGCCCGCGTCGATCAGGTCGGCGGCCCGCCGCCAGTCCAGCGAGCCGTACTCCTTCAGCGGCACGTTCACCACGATGTCGGCCGAGGCCAGGGCGCGGAGCGTGGAGGCCCGCATCATCGCGTCCAGCGTGCTGCCGACCAGCCCGAGCAGCGTGTAGCTCACGCCATCCCGGTCCGCCAGGTCACCGACGTTGATCGCGATGACCTTGTCCACGCCCATGTCCTTCACGACATCGGCGGGCACGTTGTTCATCGCGCCGCCATCCACGAGCACCTGGCCGTCGACGTCCACCGGCGGGAAGATCAGCGGAATCGACATGGTCGCCCGCATCGCGTCGGCCAGCGAGCCGTCGTGCAGCACGACCGGCGCGGCCGACAGCAGATCGACGGCGACGCTGCGGAACGGCGTCGGCAGGCGATCGAACGACTCGAGATCGAAGTACGGTGCCGTGATCCGCGCGAGCATCAGTTCGACCGCGGCGCCGGAGTCGAGCGACGGGGGCGGCACGATGCCGCGCTGCAGCCCGAACTCGAGCCGCGAGGGAAAGGCCCGCGCGTCGTGCTTGCGGCGGATGTTCTTGTGGGCGAACGTCGATCCGCCGAACAGATGATCCCAGTCCAGGCCGCGGACGAATGCGTCGAGCCGGCCGGCGTCCATGCCCGTCGCATACGCGCCGCCAACCAGGCCGCCCATGCTGGTGCCGGCGACGGCGTCGATCGGGACGCGGTGCTCTTCGAGCCACCGGATGACGCCGACGTGCGCCAGGCCGCGGGCGCTGCCGCCGCCCAGCGCCAGACCGACGGTGGGTCGCCCGCTCGTCCGGGGCAGCGGCGCCGGGCGGGGCACGGTACGCTCCGCGGCTGGGGCGGGCGTGACGCGCTGCAGCGGCGCAGCGCAGCCCGTGGCGACGACCAGTGCCATGACGGACAGCGCCCACCAGCGTCGGAATGGGTAAGCGGACGCCGAGACCGCGGGCGAAGGGCTTGGCATGGCTGGACGTCATCCTACGCTGGCCCGGCTGTCGTGCGGCGATGGCCGCGACGGCTACGGCGTTGTGACCGGCGGCCCGACCCGCGGCCAGCCGTCGCCCGTCCACGTGAGCGGGCGGACCTGCAGAATCCTCTGCGCGTCGAGGTTCTGCACGTCGTAGGTGTGATGGACCATGTACTGGCGCCCATCGCCGGCGAGGACGCCGTTGTGCCCCGGACCGCGCCACCGCTCGTCGCTCTGGAGGACCAGCGTGCCGCCGCCCTCGAGCATCGGCTTGCCCGTGGCATCGACGTAAGGGCCGGTCGCCGAGCGGCTGCGGCCCACCGTCACCTTGTAGGTGCTCTTGGCGCCGTCGCAGCAGCCGTCCCACGAGACGAACAGGTAGTAGTAGACGCCGTGAAACATGACAAACGGCGCTTCGATCGCGTGCGACTTCGCATCGGGGCGGGCGGCGACCGGTTGGATCTTCGCCCCCGGCTTCGGCTTGCCGGTCGCCGGATCGACCTCCACCACCTTGAGCCCGGTCCAATGCGAGCCCCAGAACAGCAGCCAGCGTCCCTGCTCGTCGACCAGCAGCGCCGGATCGATCGCGTTGAAGTCCGTCGTCTCGGCCGACGACTCCAGGACCTTGCCGCGGTCCTGCCATTTGTAATCGGGACTCGTGGCGTCGAGCGTCCTGTTGACCGCCAGGCCGATCACCGACCGCTGACTGCCGAACGTCGAGACGCTGTAATACAGGTAGTAGAGCCCGTCGTGGTAGCTCAGGTCGGGAGCCCAGATGCCTTGCGTGCCTGGCACCTCGCGCTGCGCCCACTCGGGCGCGGGCTGATCGAAGACACGGCCGGCGTCTTCCCACCGCACCAGGTCGGTGCTCTTGAGCAACTGCACGCCGCGGCCGGTCGCGGCCACGTAGTAGACGGTCTCGCCGGCCTTGTTCTTCGTGGCGACCCCGGTTGGGTCAGGTGCGCCGGTGAGCAGGCCTTCCCGAGGCGGCTGGGACCGGACCATCACCGGGAGGGAGAGCAGCAGCAACAGCACCGGTATGCACCTGGGAAGATTCGTCATGAGGAGCCCCCGGGCATCTTAACGGGCCAGGCCGGATTCCTGCGGCGTCGGGCCTGGAATGGCCGGTGAGTGTAGGAACCGGGAGCGCCGCGCGGCCTTGACCCACGACTGCAGGTCGAGGGTCGCGAGCAGATCGCGCCGGCCGAGCGCGGCGGCCCGCACATCGGCGACGTCGTCACCCGACGGGTCGAGATCGAACACGCACAGGTCGGGGCGGTTCAGGTCGGGCAGGCGTGACGCCCACACGTGCTGCGTGATCGTGTTCTGGTTGGTGATCCACTGCAGCGCAGCGGTGCCGGTCACGACCGGGTGGTGGACCACGCCGTCCTTCTGCCAGAAGCCCTTGGTGCCGATGCCGCCGGGGTACCGCTCCATCGTGATCGGTCGGCCGCGCAGGTGGGTCAGGATCACCGGCGCCATCGCTTCGTAGTAGGCCGCGACCTCGCCCTTGGTGATCCCATCGTCGGGGAAGAGGACCTTCTCGGGGTGGGTGATCACGCCGGCTCCCGGACGACCTCACGCGGGTCCTTGTCGAAGCGGACGCCAATCAGCCTCGGATGGCGCAGCTTGTCGTTGGGCGTCCACTCGAGGAACGACACCTGCACGACGATCTGCGGCATCACCCAGTGCGCCCGCAGGCGCGGCAGGCCGACGGCCCGTGTGAACGGGCTCGCCTCGACGTGGAGTGTATCGAGGCGAGCGCGAAGATCGAGCAGCAGCGCCGTGTCGAAGCCGGTACCGAGCTTGCCGGCAAACACCAGGTCGATGCCGTCGTGATAGCCGACCAGCAGCGCGCCGAGACCGACGCGCGCCCCCTGCGGATCGGTGAAGCCACCGACGACGAACTCCTGTGAGAGCTCGCACTTCATCTTCAGCCAGTACTTCGAGCGGCGGTGCTCGTACGGCGAGCCGCGCCGTTTGGCGATCACGCCTTCCCAGCCCTCGCGCCTGGCGCGATCCCACGGATCGGCGTCATCGAGCAGCTCGACGCGCCGGAGCGGCGCCTCGAACGGCAGCGTCGCCAGCAGCGCCCGTCGATCCTCCAGCGGCAACATCGTCAGCGGTCGGCCGTCCATCCACAGGATGTCGAACACGTGATAGCCGCTCTGGCCGTCCCACGCGACCTCGCCGTCGAGGATCGCGTCCTCGACTGGAAGACGGGCGAGTGCTCTCGCCACCTCCGGCAGGTGCTGGGGCAGGCGGTTGCGTGAGTACAGGCAGACGATGTCACCGCGCTTGTAGGCCAGCAGCCGGATGCCGTCGAACTTGCGCTCGAACAACCAGTCGCCGCCGCCGCCGAACCGCTCCTGCGTGAGCGTGGCCGCCATCGGCTCGAGCCATTCCGGCATCTCGTCAGTGGGCATCGTCATGTGCCACGGCCACCCGAAGTCAACTACCGGGCGCGGGAGCGGTGGCCATTTCGGCGAGGTGCCGGTCGAGGAGCGCGTAGCTCTGCTCCATGCCGTCGGTCATGCCGGTGGCGACGGCCGCATCACGTGCCTCCTTCGAACCGAAGTCCATGAGCGCAGTCACCGTCGTGATGCCGCCGGTTTCGGCGAAGGTCGTCATGACACGCGATGCTGAGTCCGGGTACCCGCCACCTATCGTGCCCGCGTCGAACCGCTCGGTGTGCACGAGGCGCGAGTCCGGCTCGACCTCGAGGTACGTGCCGCTGAAGCCGAACTCGGAGCTGTCGGTTTCGCTCCGCCAGACCCATCGGTACCGGCCATCGACGCGGACGTCCATCTCGCAGATCGGCATCGTCCACCCCGGAGGCCCCAGCATCCACCGCCTGACCAGCGCCGGTTCGGTGAACGCGCGGTACACCGTGGTCCGCGGCGCGTTGAACGACCGCACGACCTGCACTTCACGGTCGCTCGGCTGCGTCACTGTTGCTGTGTCACTCATGCTCGTTCTCCCTCGCTGTCAGTCGGCCTGTGTGCCTTCTTTGTGCTTCCTTCGCCCGACGCCGTGGCGGTGGCGCCCTGGTTTGGAAGGACGCGGCGCGTCGTCGATCTCTGTCAGGAGCTGATCGAGCCGCGTGAAATTGATCTCCAACACCTCGCGATACCGCTCGAGCCAGGCACTCGCTTCGGCCAGTCGCGGCGCTTCGAGCCGTCTCGGCCGCCGCTGCGCGTCCTGGCTGGCCGTCACGAGGCCGGCCCGTTCGAGCACCTTCAAGTGCTTGGAGATCGCCGGCTGGCTCATCGCGAACGGCTCGGCCAGTTCGGTGACCGTCGCCTCGCCGCGCGCCAGCCTTGCGACGATGGCGCGCCGGGTCGGGTCGGCCAGTGCGTGGAAGGTCGCGTCGAGTCGGGCGGCAGCAGTCATGTCGATAGCCACGAAGTTCTATAACGGTATGGTTATCTAGTGAACGGTGTCAAGCCCGGGCGATGCGGCTATCCTTGCGACGGTGCTGACGCCGCTCTGCTTCCCGCTCGTCCCGTGCTGATCCCGCACGAGGCCGTATCCACGATCGACCGCGGTACACGCTGTGTTCGCCGCCGCCCGTCCCTGGGCGTGCTGGTGCTGTTCGGGCTGATCGGCCTCCTGCCGGCGACCGTCCGGGCGCAGGACGATGACCGCCCGGACCTGCCGAGGCCCGATCAGCTGAACGTGCACGTCATCCCCGGCGGCAAGACCATCGACGTCGACGGGATCCTGGACGAGGCAGTCTGGCAGAAGGCCGAGCCGGCGACGCGGTTCTGGCAGTACGCGCCCCTCGACCGGGTTGCCGCCACCGAGAACACCGAAGTGCGGGTGGTGCAGGACGAACGGGCCCTCTATTTCGGGATCATCTGCCACGACGCCAATCCTGCAGGGATCATCGCGCAGGACATGCGGCGCGATGCGCCGCTGTCCAACGACGACTATGTCGGGATCTACCTCGACACGTACCACGACCACCGCAACTTCTACTACTTCTCGACCAACTCGCTCGGCACCCGCCGCGACGGCATCGTCACCGACGCGCGGTCGTACAACACGGCGTGGAACGGCATCTGGCAGGTCAGGACGCAGGTGACGGCCAGCGGCTGGACGGCTGAATTCCGGATCCCCTTCTCGACGCTGCGATTCGGCGGGGCCCAGCCGATGACCTGGGGCCTGCAGCTCAGTCGCGCCATCCGCCGCAAGCAGGAGTCGGACTACTGGGCGCCCATCCCGCGGTGGCTGGGCGGCCGGGCGACCTGGCGGGCCGAGCGCTTCGGCCAGTTGATCGGCATCCGCACCGATGCGGCCTACGCCAAATGGGAAGCGGAACCTTACGTGCTGGCCGGCGGCGAGCGCAGCTACCGGCCCACGTCATCGGACCCCCGGTTCGACGCCGGCGGCGAGATCCTCTACGACTTCACGCCCAACCTCCGCGGCACCGTCTCGATCCGCACCGACTTCGCGCAGGTCGAAGCCGACCAGGAAGTGATCAACTTCACGCGGTTTCCGCTGTTCTTTCCCGAACGCCGCGACTTCTTCCTGGAGGACGCGGGACTGTTCAGCGTCGGGCTCGAAGGCGAGATGATGATGTTCTACAGCCGCCGGATCGGCCTGGCCGACGGCCAGCAGGTGCCGATCCTCGCGGCGGGCAAGCTCTCGGGACGCGTCGGTGCGTACTCGGTCGGCGTGATGAACGTCCAGACCGAGAGCACCGACCTGCCGCTGGCCGGCGGATCGTCAGTGGCGGAGCCGGCCACCAACTACAGCGTCATCCGGGTCAAGCGCAACCTGTTCACCAACAGCAGCATCGGCGCCATCGTCACCAACAGGCAGAGCGACGGCAGCGACTTCAGCCGGCTGGCCGGCCTCGACGGCAACTTCTGGTTCAGTCCGGCGCTCAAGGGCGAACTGCTGCTGGCGCACACCTTCAACCGCAGCGGCGAGGACAACGACAGCGTCGGCATCGGCCGCCTGATGTTCTCCAGGCAGAACATCGTGGCCGACGTCCGCTACTACGCCGTCGGGCCTCGCTTCGCGCCGGAGATGGGGTTCGTGACGCAGAACGATCTCCGACGTTCGTCCGCCGAGGTCGGCTACACGCACTGGATCAACCGGAAGGGCGTGCGCAACATCCTCTACTCGGGATCGCTCGCCCACGATGCGTTCTACGACCACGGTTTCCTGGGGCGCCGCGGCACGGTGGGTGCGGATGTGACGCTCGAGTCCAACGACAAGATCGGCTACAGCTACGCGCCTGCCAGGGAACGGATCACCGTGCCCTTCCCGGTCGGCCCGATCACGATTCAGCCCGGCGACTACACGAATCGCTCGCACGAGGTGAGTTTCGAGAGCAATGCCAGCCGATCGGTCTCCGGCATCGTGAACTACAGCGCGATCGACTACTGGACCGGCACGCGCCGGCAGGTGCTGGTCTCGACGACGGTCCACCCGACGGCCAACCTGGCGGTCGACGTCATCTACACCCACAACACCGTCGACCACCCGCGCGGCGCGTTCGACACCACGACGCTGAGCAACCGCGTGCTGTATGCGTTCACGACCGACCTGTTCGTGAAGTCGTACGTGCAGTGGAACGACCTCGACAGGAGGCTGTCGGCCAACGTACTGGTGGGCTGGGAGTACCGGCCGGGCAGCGAAATCTACCTGGTGTACGACGAGGTGAGGGATCGGTTCGAGTCGCCACATCTGGCCCCACGCGACCGCATCCTGCTGGCGAAGTGGACCTACAAGTTCCGGTTCTGACGCCGCGCGTGTTGTGTTGCACGCGCTCCCTGAGGCATCGTTGAACGCACGCCAACCTGAGAGGTGATCATGCGATCGATCCTTGCCGTTGCGATTCTCGTGCCGCTCGTCACCGGTTGTGGCCTCGACGCCGCGCCAGAGTCGGGAGGAGGCCAGGCCAAGCCGTCGGCCGGTCTGCCCTTCCAGATCCAGGTCGTCGCGGACTTCGAGTCGCCGTGGGCGATGACGTTCCTCCCCGACGGCCGCCTGTTGATCACCGAGAAGACCGGCACGCTCCTCCTCGTCTCCGCCGACGGGCAGCAGCGCACGCGCGTGGACGGCATTCCCGCCGTGGCGAGCGAGGGCCAGGGCGGCTTCATGGATGTCGTGCTGCATCCAGGTTTCGCGACAAACCGGCTCGTCTACTTCAGCTACGCAGAAGCCGGACAGGGCGGCAAGGGCGTCGTCCTGGCGCGCGGCACGTTCGTCGACGGCGACCGGCCCGTGCTGCAGAAGGTCGAGACGTTGTTCAGGGCGTCTCCCTACGTCGACGGCGACGGGCACTTCTCCGGCCGCATCGCGTTCTCCAAGGACGGCCATCTCTTCTTCAGCAACGGCGAGCGCCAGAAGTTCACGCCAGCCCAGGATCCGAAGGCGACGCTCGGCAAGGTCCTCCGCCTGAACGACGATGGCACGCCGGCCCAGGGCAATCCGCTGGCGGCCAAGGGCTTCCATCCGGCGGTCTGGTCCTACGGGCACCGCAACCTGCTCGGCCTCGCGTTCGATGCCGCCGGCAACCTCTGGGAGCAGGAGATGGGACCGCAGGGCGGCGACGAGGTGAACCTCATCCTGCCGGGCCGCAACTACGGCTACCCGATCGTCTCGGACGGCAATCACTACGATGGCCGGCCGATTCCCGATCACGCGACGCGATCGGAGTTCGAGCAGCCGAAGGTGAGCTGGAATCCCGTCATCTCTCCGGCAGGCCTGATTGTGTATTCGGGCAAGCTCTGGCCGCAGTGGAAGGGCGACCTCTTCATCGGCGGGCTGTCCAGCCAGGCGCTGATCCGCGTGGACGTCGACGGCACCAACGCCAGCAAGGGCGATCAGTGGCCGATGGAGCACCGCATCCGCGAGCCCGAGGAGGGCCCGGACGGCGCGATCTGGCTGCTCGAGGATGGCCGGCGCGATGGCGCGGGGCGGCTGCTGAAACTGACGCCCGCCGCCGCCGGACCGCGCTGAACTCCAGGCAAGTTCCCTGGAGGAACAGGCAAGCGGGCCGGAATCGATCGCGGTACGCTGAGCCGAACACATCGACATCTCACATTCGAGAGGATTGTGCATGGCGCCCAGGGATCACGCCTCGGACGACATCAACCGGAGTCGTCGCCGCTTCCTGAAATCGACCGGTGTCGTCGGCGTGGCGGCCAGTGTCATCGCGCCGGCTGGCGCCGACGCGCAGGCGGGCCCGGCGGCACTCGGTCCGGGCGCGGTGCCCGTCACCCTGCACGTCAACGGACGTCGACTCGACCTGATGCTCGAACCGCGTGTGACGCTGCTCGACGCGCTGCGCATGCGCGCCGACCTGACCGGCAACAAGCGCGGCTGCGATCGAGGTGCGTGCGGCGCCTGCACGATGCTCGTGGACGGCCGGCCCGTGTACTCGTGCTCCACGCTCGCGGTCGCGGTCCAGGGCAAGCAGATCCGCAACGTCAACGGCCTCGCCCAGGGCGAGACCCTGCACCCGGTGCAGCAGGCGTTCTGCGACAAGGACGCGCTCATGTGCGGCTTCTGCACGCCGGGATTCGTGATGGCGAGCGTCGGCCTGCTCGAACAGCACCCCAACGCGACCCCCGAACAGATTCGCAAGGGCCTCGACGGCAACATCTGCCGGTGCGGCACGTTCCCGCGCATCTTCGAGGCGGTGTCGAGCGTGGCAGGAGGTCGGCGTGGCTGATCAGATGCCGAGACCGCGGGGCGAGGGCGCCGGCCGGCCCCAGGCCGCGCCGCCGCCGCTGGATCCGCGATTTGCCTGGCCCGAGACGCGCACCGTGCTCGGGACCTCCGTCAAGCGCTTCGACGGCCCCGACAAGGTGACCGGGCGCGCCCGCTACACCTTCGACGTCAACCGTCCCGGCATGCTCTACGCGCGCATCGTGCGGTCGCCGCACCCGCATGCGCGGGTCGTCGCCGTCGATCTGGCGGCGGCGCTGAAGGCACCAGGCGTGCGCGGCGGACTCGTGCATCGTCAACCTGGCACCGAGGCCGCCAATCGCGTGATGTTCCAGGGCGACGAAGTGGCGGCGGTCGTCGCCGACACCGAGGAGCAGGCGATCGACGCCGCGCGCCTGGTCAAGGTTCAGTACGAGGTCCTGCCGCACCTGACGAACGTGGCGCTGGCGCTGGCCGGCACCGCACCGCCGGTGTTCACGAACGGCAACGTCCGCCAGGGGCAGACGCAGGAAGCCGGCGACCTCGCGGCCGGCTTCGCCGCCGCGGCCCACACGCTCGAACAGACCTACGAGACCCACGTCATCACGCACGTCTGCCTGGAGTCGCACGGCACGGTGTGCGAGTGGGAGGGTGACAAGCTGTCGGTGTGGATCTCGACGCAGGGGATCAACGCGGCGCGCGAGAACTTCGCCACGGCGCTCGAGCTGCCGCAGGCGAACGTGCGCGTGCAGTGCCAGTACATGGGCGGCGGCTTCGGCAGCAAGGCGTTGAGCGTCGGCGCCGAGGGCCTGATCTGTGCGCAGCTGGCACGACAGGTCGGCAAGCCCGTCAAGCTGATGCTCGACCGCAAGGAAGAGCACCTGGCAGTCGGCAACCGGCCGTCCGCGGCGGCGCGCGTCAAGGCCGGCGTCTCGGCCGACGGCATCATCACGGCGTTCGACGCCGAGTCGTGGGGCACCGGTGGGGCCGGCGCGGCGTCGGGGTTCCCGCTGCCGTACATCTACCGCATCGCGAACCGGCGGCGGACGCACAAGGACGTGTTCACGAACACGGGCCTGCAGCGGCCGATGCGCGCGCCCGGTCACCCGCAGGGATCGTTCATCACCGAGATCATGGTGGACGAGCTCGCCGACCTGGTGAAGATGGACCCGGTCGAGTTCCGGATCAAGAACCTGCCGCCCGAAGCGCCAAACGCGATGTGGCGCGCGTATCTGCGTGAAGGGGCCGAGGCCTTCGGCTGGAGCAAGCGCCACGCGACCGGCGATCCCGCGGCAGGGCCGATCAAGACGGGCATGGGCGTGGCGATCTGTACGTGGGGCGGCGGCGGCCGCGGTCCCGCCCAGGCGCACTGCGAGATTGCTGCCGATGGCAGCGTCGTCGTGCGCGTCGGCACGCAGGATCTGGGCACCGGCACGCGAACGCTGGTTGCCGTCGTGGCCGCCGATACGCTCGGTCTGCCGGCCGAGCGGATCACGCCGCAGATCGGCGACACGACGTACGGCGTGAGCCCGCTCTCCGGCGGCAGCACGACGGCCGCGAGCATCAGCCCGGCCATCCGCGTGGCGACGGTCAAGGCGCTCGATGCACTGAAGGAGAAGGTCGCGCCGGTGCTCGGCGTCGAGCCGGCATCGCTCGTCGCGACGGGCGGCCGCGTGCACGTCAAGGACGACACCAGCAAGGGCCTCGCCTGGGCCGACGCGTGCAAGCACATCGGCCCGCAGGCGATCGCCGTCGATGGCGACTGGCAGCCAGGCCTGTCGTCGGTCACGACCAGCGGCGTCCAGTTCGCCGAGGTGAACGTCGACGTCGAGACAGGCATCGTCAAGCTGACCCGTGTGCTGGCGATCCAGGACTGCGGACTCGTCGTCAGCCGGCTGACCGCGGAGAGCCAGGTCTACGGCGGCATCATCGGCTCGCTCAACTTCGCGATGTTCGAGGACCGCATCCTCGACCGGAACACCGGGCAGATGGTCAATCCGAACATGGAGTGGTATCTGCTCGCCGGGATGTCGGACATGCCCCAGATGGAGGTCCGGCTGAAGGACCAGCCGGAGCGCGGCGTGATCGGCATCGGCGAACCACCGACCGTGCCGACCGCGGCGGCTATCGCGCTCGCCGTGCGCAACGCGACGGGCGCGACGATGCGCAGCCTTCCACTCACGCCGGCGCGCGTCATGAACGCGATGCGGCAGCAGCAGGCTTCGCGGCGTGCCTGAGGAGATGCGATGAAACCCTTCGACTACGTCGACGCGAAGAACGAGAAGGACGCGGTCGCTGCCCTCGCGCCGCAGTTCGAGCGCACGCTGCCGATCGGCGGCGGTCAGGATCTGCTCGCGCGCATGAAGGACTACGTCACCCAGCCCGACCGGCTGGTGAGCATGAAGTCGGCGCTCGACGACGCGGCGACCACGGCCAACGGCGGCCTGCGCATCGGCGCCGCGATGACCATCAGCGACCTGGCGGAGGACGAGCAGGTCGCCCGGATGTATCCGGCGATCACCGCCGCGGCCGTCGAGGTGGGCACGCCGCAGATCCGCAACCAGGGCACGGTGGGCGGCAACCTCAACCAGCGGCCGCGCTGCTGGTACTTCCGCAACGAAGAGTTCCACTGTCTCAAGAAGGGCGGCAACACCTGTTTCTCGATCACGGGCGAGAACCAGTTCCATGCCATTCTGGGCGGGGGCCCGAGCTTCATCGTGCATCCGTCGAGCCTGGCGGTGCCGATGCTGGCCTACGGCGCCACGTTCCGCGTGATCGGGCCGAGGGGCGAGCGGCTGGTTCCGGCCGCCGACTACTTCGTGCTGCCGAGCAGGAACGTGCGGGTCGAGAACGTGCTGGCGCCAGACGAGCTGCTGACGCACGTGATCCTGCCGGCGCCGGCCAATGTCCGCAGCGGACACTATGAAGTCCGCTACAAGACGTCGCACGATTGGCCGATCGCCTTCGCCACCGTCCTGCTCGGGATGAACGGCGACACGGTTCGTTCGGCGCGGGTGGTGATGGGCGCGGTGGCGCCGATTCCGTGGCGCACCCAGGCGGCAGAGAAGCTGCTGGTGGGCAGGACGATCACCGAGCAGTCCGCGGCCGCGGCGGCGGACGCGGCGCTGCAGGGCGCGATGCCGCTCGCTGAGAACGCCTACAAGATCGACGTCGCCAGGACCGCCGTGAAGCGCGCCATCCTGCGCGCCGCCGGGCAGCAGGTCGCCTGAAGGAGACCACGACATGGAATCACTCGTCTCGCCGAAGATCGTCGTGGGCACGCACTGCCTGAAGCTGCGCACCAAGGGCATGTACATTCCCGCCCTCGTCGACCCCGACGAGTCGTCGTTCTACGACAGCTACGAGACGTCGGCGTACTGGTGCGCGATGACTCAGACCGGCTTCGGGCCCGATCGCGAACCGGTGCGGCCGGACTCGTGTTGTCACGACCGCAGCTGCTGCAGGCAGTGATTCGTGCAGCTAGGGCCGGCTCTCCGAGCCCGGCCTGTCTGTAGGAGATACGCCATGAAAGTGCTCGCCATTCCCGCCGTGCTGTTCACGCTCACCGCGACGTTGTCGGCCGCGCCCGCCTCGCTCGAAGGCACCTACGTCGAAGCCCGCACGGCGGAGATCTTCGCCGGCGGGTGCGTGATCAACAGCGAGGCCGGCACGAGCGGACGCGAAGCCGTGCTCGCCTGGAAGGTCGATCGGGGCGTGTTCGACGGCGTCCGGCTGGACGGACTGGCCGTCATGGCGGCGGTGGCCGGCGACGCCAACCTCGGCATCCACGAGATTGGCGGCGACCAGGCCCGCACGCGGACCGCGCTCGTCGTCGACGCCCGCGCGACGCCCGCGCAGCGGAAGGCGCTGGTCGCGATGGCGCAGGCCCTGTCGCCTCGCATGGTCAGCGACGTGGTGGAGATCACTGCCTCGCCCATCGAGTTCGTGGCCGGCGAGAGGGACGTACGCGTGGCCGGCGGTGCCTTCCGTGTCGCCGTGCGCAAGGAACTCGATCACACGATGTCGTGCGGCAACAAGCAGTGGTTCAGCCCACTCGCGGCCGTGCACCACGCCGAGATGGGCACCACGATCGAGAATGCGTTCAGCGGTTCGTCGCTCGGCACCAGGTGGAGCGATCCGAACAAGCGGTCGGCGTTCTACGGCGTGTTCTCGTACTGAGGGCGCCGGTCGTCGAGCGTGGCCGGGTTGCCCATGTAGACGCTGCCCACGCAGCCGTGCCGCCGGTCAGGGCGTGATCGTTCGCTCACGTCCATCCTTCGTCACGAGCTTGATGAGGGGAGCCGCGCCGCGCGACAGGACCTGGGTGTGCCCGTTGTCGCCGCCGATCACCAAACCGGCCCCATCCTCCGTCGTCACGAGCTTGACGTGCGGATTGTTCTGCGAGCTGATCAGTCGCAATTGCACCGCTTCCGGATACCCGCGCGTGCCGTCGGGCATCTGGAGCGTCGGTTGTGCCGGCAGCACCTTGATCTCTGCACGGACACGTCCCTGGTCGTCGACGATTTCCAATCCACGCGCGCGAAGGATCGGCGCGTCCTGCGCCGCCGCCGGCCGGAGTTGCGCCAGGGCAAACGCCCATGACACCAGGTTGAACACCGCCAGAACGATCATCAGTCGCTGAAGTTTCGTCATGTCATCCCTCCGTTCGAGGACGCTGCTGCCGCAGCGGCCGTTAACGAGGCGCGACAACCGCCGGGCCGCAGACGCCTCGGACCAGTGTCAGCCGCGAGGTACGTCTCGACCGTCTCGAAACGCTGTGTATGTACGGCTGGCGGACGCTCCCGCCGTGCAAGGTGCCCGCGCCGCGTCGATGACCGGCGTGAAAGGGGCCCGTGCTGGCAGCGCGTTTGCTTGGCTTCAGCTCGAGGGCGAGCCGCAGGCATGCGTGCGGCGGGTATCCCGGTAGTCGCGCGGCGGAGTGAACCGCCGCTCGGTGACACAGGCGGAGCGTGACATGCGCCTCGACCCCGATCAGACGGACACACCGAAGTCCCGCCGCCGATTCTGGCGCTGGCGGGCAGGGAAGGCCGACCGTGCGCCTGCGGCGGTGGAGGAGCACGTCAAGACCATCCAGTCCTGGGAACAGCATCTCCAGAGCAGCCTGGCCCCGTCGCAGCGGCTCGCCGACTGGGTGGCGGGCACCGTGGGCCGGGGCAGCATCATTGCCGGCCACGTCGGATGGTTCGCACTCTGGATCCTGCTGAACGACGGTCAGTGGGGTATCGAGCCATTCGATCCGTACCCGTACCCGTTCCTGACGTTGGCGGTCTCGCTCGAAGCCATCTTCCTGTCGTTGTTCGTGCTCGCCAGCCAGAACCGGCTGGCTGACGTGGCCGACAGGCGATCGCAGCTGCATCTGCAGATCGATCTGCTCGCAGAACGTGAGATGACCGCAGTGCTGACGATGCTGTGCGGCATTGCAGCGCGCCTGGACGTGCCGACCGACCTCACGGACGACCAGATGCAGGATTTCACCAGGCCCACCGACCTGAAGGCACTGGCTCGCAAGCTCGATGCGCTGCGTGATGGTTGAGGCGCCGTTCAGCGCTTCTTCGAGGCGCGCTTGCGCGGCGGCGGCACGTCGGCGCCCTTCTCGCGTGCCTCGTTCAACCCGATCGCGATCGCCTGCTTCCGGCTCGTGACCTTGGCGCCGGAACTGCTCTTCAGCGTGCCCTTCTTCCGGCGATGCATCGCCGACTTCACGTTCTTCGAGGCGGATTTGCTGGATTTCGCCATGGCTGTCTCCTCCGCGCGGCCAGCATCGGCACCTCTGCGGTGCGCAACGCGATGCCGGCCCGGCGGGAGTCCACGCGTGCAAGTCCTGGTCCGCTCGATGCGACAGGGGCGAGTGCCATGTGACTTTTCATGGCCCGCTCGGGTCTTTCACACGACGACAGGCGGGAGGGCCGTCCGCTGCGTCCAACCAACGATTCGGGAGGGACACATGTTCAAGGAATTTCGAGACTTCATCGCGCGCGGCAACGTCATGGACCTCGCGGTGGGGGTGATCATCGGTGCGGCGTTCGGCAAGATCGTCACGACGCTGGTCGAAGGCATCCTGATGCCGCCGATTGGGCTGCTGCTGGGCAGCGTCGACTTCTCGAGCCTGTTCTCGGTACTCGACGCATCGAAGGGCATCCCGACATCGCTGGCCGACGCCAAGACCAAGGGGATTCCGGTCATTGCGTACGGTCAGTTCATCAACGACGTCATCGGTTTCCTCATCGTCGCGCTGGCGATCTTCGTGATCGTCAAGCAGGTGAACCGCATCAAGAGTGCCGTGGACAAGCCGGCCGACGTCGAGGCCGTGACCAAGGAGTGCCAGTTCTGCGCGTCGACGATCTCGATCAAGGCGTTGCGCTGCCCGAACTGCACGTCGGAACTCGGGCCAGCCGTACTGCAACGCTAGATCCGCGGCGGCCATGCTGTCCGTTGCTGGCGAGCGTTCCTCGCGCGACGGCCTATTGCTGTCGTTCGAACCTGACCGGCCCGGCGATGGCTGCCGGCATCGCGACCACGGTGAAGGGCCTCTGGCCGGTCGGCGTGACGTCGGGTTCGGTCCGCCACGAGACCACGGTTTCGCCACCATCGGCTCGCACCGACGTCACGACAGGCTTGCCTGCGGCCGCGTCCGATCCGCCGCCGACAACGGCGAACAGCGTCGCCCGGCTGAAGTCGATCGGGGGCGGAGCCTGGCGCGTCGGCAGGTGGCTCCAGAAGGCGCGCCACGCCTCCCCGGTCCGGATCACGAACGTACCCGGCGCGGCGTGGCGCGTCGATGGGCCGTGCGCCACGACCGAGTGCCGCAGTCCTGTCGCCGTGGCCGCCGGCGCATCGAGGCGGATCGGGATCGCGTGCCCGACGGCGTCAGCGGCCTTTGCGGGCACTGCTTCCACGGTCAGCACGTACGCTCCGGCGTCAAGCCCGGTTGTGTCCACGAGCGCCGTCGCGCGTGCCCGGTTCGGCGCGCCGCCCGCGTCGAGCGCCGCATCGGTCGTCCTGATCACCCGCCCGGTGCCATCGGTCACCGCGACACGCACGGCGACCGTGCCCTCCTGAACAGGACGACCGGCAACCTCCGCCTGTACGCCGATCGATACGCCTGCCGCGAAGCGCCGCACGGCAGTCGGCGTGATGTGCTCACGCACCTGCTGGAGGATGACAGGTGGCGCCATCACCAACCGCCGCCCGGGCTCGATGATCTCCACGGGCGTGATCACGAGGCCCGTCTTCGCGGTGTCTGCCGTGACGGCCGCAATCCGCAGCTGGTGCCGGCCGCGCGCCAGCGGCAGCTCGGTCGTGAACTCCAGTGGCTCTCCCGCCGGCGGCGCGTCGAGACGCAACTGGTGCTGGTTGGTCGCCCGCCCCTCATCGTCGAACGTCGCGATGACGAGATCGAGCCCCGAGGCGAGCGGCCCCGCTTCGTCACGTGCGAGTACGGTGACCGATACGCTGCCGGTCCTGCCGTCGGCGAAGCGCGGGACGACGTGCGCCGTGAGCCGCAGCCGTCCCTGGGGAGCACTGCCCAGCAGCGTGCGGCGCAGCAGGCTGTCGTCTGGCGCAGCCGTGGGCGCGATCCCTCCCGGCATGGGCGGTTCGACGACGTAGCCGCGGCGGGCCGAGACGCGGGCGCCGGGGCGCGAGACCCGGATGTCGATGCGGTGCCGTCCCGGCGTCCGCGAGACCGGCGATTCGTACACGAGCAGATACGCCGTCGAGTTCTGTTCGATGATGCGGCCCATGAAATCGCCGAGGTCGTTGGCCATCGTGATGTAGCGGCCACCCGTGTCTCGCGTGAGCTGCGTCAGCGGCACGGCGGCCATGTCGTCGACCTCGAGCGCCATCGTGCTGCCGCCGACCTGCAGAGTGCCTCCGGTGCGTCTCGAATCGGGGTCTTCGGCGCCGCCGGTGTTCTCTCGTGGGTCGAACACGTACACCGTGATGTCGTTGTTCAGGGCTGACGCCAGCGCTCGCCGTTGCGCCGCCCGGCTGCCATGAGGGTCGATCGTCGACACCCCCATCGTCTGCGCCACCCAGACGAGCACCTTGCGCCGTGACCCGGACCGTCCGAGAATCTCGGCCGCCGCGGCGACGGCAGACGCCCGGCGAGCGGCGCGGGTGGGATCCTGGCAGTCGAGCGACGACGAGTCCGTCATGCAGTCGCCGGCCATCCGGATGCCTCCTGGGCTGGCCGACACGCCGCCGGGCGACACGGCGCGGACGAGCAACTGGCCGCGGAACTCGCGGATCCGCCGGATGTGGGTTGGCCCTGGCGGTTCGAGCGTCAGCAGCGCGCCGCCCAGGCCGCTCGTCGTGAGAATCGAGACCAGAGCGGTGTCGGGAATGGAGGCGAAGGCCTTCTCGGCGGCCCTGATCACGCGGTGCGTGTCGCGCCGGCTCGTGTCGAGGTCGTCGAGCAGCAGGACGAACGCGGGTGCGTCGGCGGACGCGGTGCTGGTCGGCAACCGCTCGATGTGGGCCGGCGGCGTTGTGGGAGGCCCCGGCGTCGCTGCCGGGTCGCGGGATTCGGCCGCCGCGAGCCGGCGCACGGAGACGAGCGTGCGGACGCTGTCGTCTTCGAGGACCTCGAAGTCCGTGGCCGCGAGATCGTCGAGGCTCCGATCGTCCTGGCCCGTGACCACCGCCACCACTTCGACCAGATTCACCTCGGCGCGGAACGTCGGCTGCGCCGCCGGGCGCGGCCCTGCGACGCAGACGAACGCGACCGCAAGGGCAGCGGTCACGAACGTCATGGTCCTGCGATCGACGGCACTCGACGGTTCGACGCCCACAGCCATTCACCCGGAGCCGCCAGTCTGACACACAGACGTCGCCTGCAAGAGCCACGACGGCCTCCGGTGCGCGAATCCTGGTTTGTCGATTCAGATATTGCGTTTCTATATCGACAACATATACTGACACCAGGAACACCTCAGAATGCCTGCTCCCCGTCCTCACAAGACCGACCTCCTGCGCGGCACGCTCGACCTGCTGATCCTGCGGACGCTGGCGCTTCAGCCCCTGCATGGCGTGGCGATCGCCGATCGCATCGCTCAACTCACCCAGGGGACGTTCCACATCCTGCCCGGCACGCTCTTCCCGGCGCTGCATCGGCTCGAGCAGGCCGGGTGGACGGCAGGGGAGTGGACGACGACGGCGGAAGGCCGTCGCATTCGCAGCTACGCGCTCACGCCTGCCGGTCGGAAGCAGTTGATTGCAGAGGAGCAGACCTGGGAGCGCGTGGTGGCGGCGATGACCCGCGTGTTGCGGAGCACATGAGGACGGGAGACACGGCATGACTGCGTGGTGGCGACGGACGGGGGCGGAGACCGAGGCCCACGAGATCGAATCGGAGTTGGCCTCCTACGTCGAGGAGCGCACGGCGCAGGGCGTAGCGGCGGGGCTCGATCCGGAAGAAGCCCGCCGGCGTGCCCGTGTCGAGGTCGGCGGCGTCGACGCGATGACGCGGAAGCTGCGCGAGCAGCGCGCGGCTGCGTCGCCCTGGCGCTGGGTGGGCGACCTCGCCCGCGACATGCGCTACGCGCTCCGGCAGGGCTACCGAGCGCCGGCGATCCCGCTCGTCGCGGTGCTGACACTCGGCCTGGGCATCGGTGGCGCGGCGGCGATGTTCGGCCTGATCCAGGGCGTGCTGCTGACGCCGCCGCCCTACACGGATCCGGCGCGCCTGGTACTGCTCTCGCCCGCGCGCGTCGACGGCGTGCCTTACGACCGGCGACCGACCACCGCGCAGTGGCTGGCCTGGCGCGATGCCGCCCGCGACGTCGACACCGCCCTGTATCGTTGGACCTTCAACTTCCTGGTGCGCGCCGATGGCAGTCAGGCGGTGGGCGGCATGGTCGTCACGCCCGACTACTTCGAGGTGATGGGCCTCGCGCCCCTGCGCGGCCGCACGTTCCTGGACTCGGAGGCCGCGAGCAGCGGGCCGCCGACGGCGATCATCCTCGGCTACGAGTTGTGGCAGCGCCGCTTCCACGGCGATCCCGACATCATCGGCAAGCATGTCGTGATCAACCGTGTACCGGCGCCTCTGCCCGTTGTCGGCGTGATGCCTCCAGGCGTCCGCTTCCTGCCCGATCCCGCCTCGGCCAACGAGCCCGGCTACGACGCGCACGCGACGGTGGACTTCTGGGTCTCGGCCAGGGCCGACGAGTCTCAACTGGACGCCCGCGCCTGGAACGTCGTCGGACGGCTCGCCCCGGGTGCGTCGGCATCGGCGGCGCAGGCAGCAGTGGCAGGGGCTGCCGCACGCCAGCGCGCCACGGACCCATCGCTCGAGCCGTTGACGGCGACGGCGCGCCCGTTGCTCGAGGTGGTGAACGAGGATGGCCGACGCCTGCTCATGCCGCTGTTTGGCGCCGTCGTGCTCGTGTTCGTCATCGCCTGCGCCAACGTCGCCGGTCTCCTGCTGGCCCGGGGGCTGCACAAGCAGCGCGACTACGTCCTGCGGGCCGCGCTGGGTGCGAGTTGGCAGCGTCTGTTCCGCCAGGCGTTGACCGAGTCGCTGGTGCTCGCACTCGTGGGGGCGGCGGCCGGGGCCGCCTTGTCGATCGGCATGGTGGCGCTGTTCCTGCAGGTCGGGCAGCATGCGCTTCCGCAGGCTGCCGCGGTCTGGGGGGGCTGGCCGGTGCGCGCCTTCTGTACGCTGACGGCGCCGATCGCCGCGGCCGCGGCAGGACTCGTGCCGGCGGTGCGCGCGGCTTTCAACGAGCGCGCCAGCCGCCTGGAGAACTCGCGGACCACGGCGACGCCAGGTGAGCGTCGCCTGATCGGCGGCGTTGCGGTCGTCCAGATCGTGCTCACCGTCGGTCTGCTGGCCGGCGCGGCCCTGCTGGTGCGCACGGCGCGTCACCTGGCCGACGTGCAGCCGGGATACGACACCTCGCATGTCCTCACCATGTCGGTGACGGCCCTGCAGGGCGGCGAGGGCTGGCAACGTTTCCACACGGAGACACTGGATCGCGTCTCGGCGCTCCCCGGTGTGCGCCGGGCGGCGTTTGCGTGGGGCCTGCCGCTCACCGGCAACAGCTGGCCGGCCACGCTTGCGGTCGTTGGCGGCGACAATCCAAGGCTCACCGACCAGATCAGCGTGCCGCTGCGCGGGGTGACGCCGGATTACTTCGCGGCGATGGACATCGGTCTGTCCGAGGGCCGCGTCTTCCGCGAATCCGACAACGCGGACAGTCCGCCCGTGGCCATCGTCAACCGCGCCTTCGCCGATCGCTACCTGCCGCCGGCGCAGGCACTCGGCCGATCGCTGCGGTACGTGGATGGCGCCGACCGCCCGCCGATCGAGATCGTGGGCGTCGTCGCCGACACGCGGACGCATGCCCTGAACGAAGCGGCAGCGCCCGAGGTGTACTTGCCGCTCTGGCAGAGTCGTGCGACTTCCAAACACCTCGTCGTCAGGACCGAGGGCGACCCCATTGCGGTGGCCGGCCGCGTGCGCGAGGCGATCCGTGCGGTCGATCCCTCGGCGGCGGTCGAGAACGTCAAGACGATGACAGAAGTGCGCGAGGCATCGGTCGCCTCCCGGACATTTGCGATGCACCTGCTCGTCGGCTTCTCGGTGGTGGCGACGATCCTCGCACTTGTCGGCCTCTACGGCGTGCTGTCGCTCTCGGTCGGCTCGCGTGTCCGGGAAATGGCGGTGCGCAAGGCCATCGGCGCGCAGCGCACGGAGATCGTCTCGCTGGTGCTCACCGAGGGAGTCCGGCTGATCGTGGTGGGTGTCGCGCTGGGTATCGCGCTGGCTCTCGTGATCGGGCGCGTGTTCCGCGGCCTGCTGTTCGGCGTCGAGCCCACCGATCCCGCGACCCTCACGGGAGCGGCCGCGCTCTTCGCCCTCTTCGCGCTGGCCACGTGCGCCGTGCCGGCCTGGCGGGCTGCGCGGGTCGATCTGATGAACGCCCTGCGGCACGAATAGGCGCACGCCAGGGCAAGGCCGGTGCGGTTACGGAGAAGACGTCGCGGCTGCCTTCAGCGTGGCCCGTACCGTGACCTCGATCTGGTTCATCACGCCGACGCCGAGATACGTGGGGCGAGCGATGGCATGCGCGTCGATTCGCATCGGGAACGACACTTTCAGGTCGATGTGGTCGCGCTTGTGCGACACCTCGGCCGTGCCCGAGACGGGAGCACCCTGGCCGTGCAGCGTGAGCACTCCGCGGAAACCGAGGGCCGCTGATTGCCCGGGAGCCGGCGGCGGAGCCGCGAGGACGATGGCGTCCAGCACCGCGGTGTCGTACCCCGGACCTCGCGCCACTTCGAGGTAGTTGTCACGCAGGTGGTCGTTGCGCAACCTGATGCCCGTGTCGAGCGTGCGCAGGTCCACCACGAACGTGCCGTTGACGTCACGGCTTCCCTCGGTGAGCGTGACCGTGCCCGTGACCGAGGTGGTCCTGGCTTCGAAGCGTCCACCGACCGTCAGGGGGCACACGACGCCGACCTGCCCCTGGCTGACCTGCCACGCCTGCGCCAGCACGGTGACCTCGCCACAGAGGTGGGCCAGCAGCAGCATCGCGAGTGTCCGGCCCACCGTGGCGCGTGATCCGTGCATCGGGCTCTCCTAGTCGACGGTTTTCAGATACAACTGCACGACGATGGCAGTCGAGCGCCGCGCCTGCACGTATTGATCGCGAATGGACGCGGCGATCGTCACGTGCGGGCTCAGCCTGGCGCTCAGCTCGGGACGCAGGTACCAGCGGCGGTCTTCGTACGGTGATTCCACCTGCAGGCGATCGGCACTGATCGACGCGACGAGCCAGTCGGTCGGGTAGAAGAAGACCTGGACGTAGCCGGTGTACTGGTCGAACTCGCGGCCATCTGCCGCGCCCTCGCTACGCCGCACCACATCGTGCTCGGTCAGCACGCCCCATGCGCCCAGCCCGAGTCGCAGGTAGACGCCCGTGAGGCGTTCGTCGAACGTCGGGTTGCGGGCAACCCTCAACGACAGGCCGGTGGCGAGCCGGTCGCCGAGCAGGTAGGTCTCGGCGAGCACACCCGTGCCGCTGGTCCGGAACGGCCGCAGTTCGTGCCCGCTCGGGCCGAAGACATAGGGTGCGATCTGGAACCGCGGGGTCGACCAGAACAGTTTCACCTGCGTGGGCACGTCGGTCAGCCCCTGCATGTTGCGGGCGCGCATGTACGTCGCCTGATCCGCGATTTCCACCCCGCTAGGCAGCGTGTCGCGCCCGACCGCGACGTAGACGTTCCGGTGCGGCGTGAACTCCAGCAGCATCTGTCGCAGGAATGCCTGGGGCTGCGAGGGGAGTGGTTGCACGCGCGTGACCTCCGGCGCCCGGGCCGGCAGGTCGAAGCTGATGCTGCCGCTCACCCGGAAGCGATCCGACACACGAGTCGAGTTCCGATACCACGCACGCAGGGCGGCCGCGGTGGCGCGTTCCGGCTGTTCGCGCGCCTCCGAGTGCAGTTGCGCCATCAGGCGTACGTCGTGGAACAGCCGTCGTGGGCGGCTGTCGTCGGTGTCGTAGACGCCGCGGCGAGCGCTGTGGGTGTCGTCGATGCCCCTGCCGTACTCGGTGAGGAGGCCCCGCCCCTGTGGCGAGAGGTGACACGCCCGACAGCCCGCATACCCAAAGCGGATCATCGCGGGCGACGCATGCAGGGCGGCGGGTGCCAGCCCGATCACGAGCAGTGCGCCGGCCGCCCGCGTACACGACAGGCGGGTCCGCATGGAGGCATCGGGAGCAAGAGACGTGCCGCGGAGGCGGGGGCGAAGGGCGCGAAGAGGCCCATTCCTGCCGCCCCAGACTTACGTCGCGCGTAACGGCTTTACGCGTTTCGGCGACAGTTCGATCGGTCCGCTCGTGTTCGACGCGCCTGGCGGGGCATACTTGCGCGCGCAGGAGACATGCCGATGAGACCCCAGACTGTCGCCGCGGCCGTTCTCTCCGTCCTGCTCGTGTCCGCGCAGGCGCAGGAGGCGCCGCAGGTGTCGGCAGACGCCCGCCGGCAGCACCAGGAAGCCTTCGTATTCGACGGGCACATCCACATGATCAACCGCCAGCTCCACCTGGGCGGGAACATCGGGGATCGTCTTGCCGACGGCCAGGTCGATCTGCCGCGCATGAAGGAGGGCGGCGTCGATGCCTTCTTCATGACCCTGTACGTGATGGAGCAGTACTACCCCGCCCGGTACGAGACGAAGCAGACGCTCCGCCTGATGAACATGGCGCTCGATCAGATCGAGCAGAACCGCGCGGCCGTGGAGCTCGCCCGCAACGCCGGCGACATCGAGCGGATCAACCGGGCAGGGAAGATGGCCGCGGTCCTCGATCTCGAGGGGAGCTTCGATCTCGACGGCGATCTCGACGTACTGCGTGCGCTGTACAAACTGGGGCTGCGGGTCGTGCAACTCCCCGCGCACAACTGGGCGAACGCGTACGCGGACTCCTGCTGTGCGCCGGCGCGCTGGAAGGGCCTCAACGATCATGGCCGGGCCGTCGTCCGCGAGATGAACCGGCTCGGCATGGTCATCAACGTCTCGCATGCATCAGACGCGACGCTCGCGCAGACGCTCGAGGTCAGCACCGATCCGATCGTCGCCACCCACCACGGGCTGCGCAGCCTGAACGACATTCCCCGCAACATGCCCGACGACCTCCTGAGGAAGCTCGCGGCCAAGGGCGGCGTGATCGGCTTCCACATCGGCAATGCGTTCCACAACCGCCGACAGTTCGAGTGGCTCTCGAAGCACGTCGGTCGCCCCTTCTGGGACACCTCGGAGGTCGCGGCGGAGAAATCCCGGCTGCCCATCTCCGAGATCGATCGACGGCTGGCGCCGCAGTTCCCGCTGGTCGAGGCGCGGGCCCCGGACGACGTGCTGATGTCGGTGGACGAGTGGGTGAGTGTGGTCGATCGTGCCATCCAGGTGGCAGGCGAGGATCATGTCGCGCTCGGCACCGACTTCGATGGCGGGCCGACGCCGCCGCGAGGCATGCGCGACGTACGCGACCTGGCAATGGTCACCGAGGCGATGCTGCGCCGGGGCTATTCGCAAGCACGCATCAGGAAGTTCCTGGGCGGCAACCTGATGCGCGTGTTCCGGCAAGTGACGAGCGAGCCCGCAGCGGAGTGACGTCCATGGCACACACACACATCGACGCGAGTACTCGCATGCTGACCCGACGCGAACTGCTGGGCACGACGGCCATGGGTGCGGCGGCACTGACCGGTCTCGCCTCCGGCGCCACGGCGCAGACGCCGGCGAGGCGACCACGCATTGCCTGTCTCGTCAGCTACTGGGGCGCGACGCGATCCCATGCGGACTGGATCGTCACCAAGCTCTTGGACGGCTACTGGTGGCAGGGCGCCCACATGCCATCGCGCGTCGACGTGGTGTCGGTGTACATCCACCAGCGCGAGACGAGCGGGTTGGGCCGGAAGGTCTGTGAAGCGAAGGGCATCCCGATCTTCGACACCGTTGCCGAGGCCGTCACGCTGGGAGGCAAGACGCTGGCAGTCGACGGTGTCGTCATTGTCGGTGAGCACGGCGAGTATCCGACGAACTTGAAGGGACAGTGGCTCCTGCCGCGCTGGTGGATCTACGAGAAGGTGATGCGCGTGTTCGAGCAGAGCAAGCGCTCGGTCCCGGTCTTCAACGACAAGCACCTCTCCTACAGCTGGGACGAAGCGAAGTGGATGTTCGACAAGTCCCGCGAGTTGAACTTCGCCCTGACCGGCGGGTCCTCCATACCGGTCTACTTCCGCAAGCCGGAGATCGAACTCGACGTCGACACGCCGATCAGGACGTCGGTGGTCGTCGGTGGCGCCTCCGACGAAGGCGCGTTGTTCCATTGCGTCGACGTCCTGCAGGCGTTCGTCGAACGCCGGAGGGGTGGTGAAACCGGGGTCGCGGCGGTGCAGTGCATCCGCGGCCCCGAGACCTGGAAGTGGACCGAACGCAACCCGTGGGCTGGCCGGCTGCTCGAATCGGTGCGGACACGTCTCGACTTGAAGCCCGGGCATTTCCAGGAGAACAAGTCCCCGAACGTCTGCATCGTCGAGTATCGCGACGGCACGAAAGCCGCCGTGTTCTCGGCCCGCGGCGCCGGCTGGAGCTACGCAGGCGAGATCGAAGGGCAAACGGAGCCGACCGTGGTCTCGATGCTCGGCTGGCCGGGCCCGTTCGACCAGTACCACGCGTCCAACGCCCAACCGCACTGGATCACCGAGACGATGGTGACCGGCAAGGAGCCGTTCGAGGCGGAGCGCTTGCTGCTGTCGACCGGGATCGTCGCGGCCAACATGGACTCGAACTGGGAGAACGGCCGCTACTCCGCGATCGGACGCCGCATCCAGACGCCGTTCATGAACATGACCTATCGCTCGACGCGCGGACCGCAGTTCAGCACCGGGGCCCGCCCCCCGGCCACGCCCTATCTCCGGGGATTCGCCAGCTAGCGCGACGAATCACGACGTCATGCTTGCTGTCGGCTCGTACACGCGGACCAGGCGCCCTCGCGGTCGCTACTTCGACCGGGCCGGGCTGATCATGATGTGCGCGCCGGGAGTTCCCGGAAACATCAACCAGGGCGCGCCAGGTCCAGGCGTCGTTGGCAACCCCGTCGACTGCGGGGTCGCCCCTGGCGTGTAGATGACCCACCGCGTGTACAGGTCGGCGACCACGCCCGTCGCCGCATCGAACGCGGTGCCCTGGACGATGGTGAGCAGCGCCGGCGTCGTCGGCATCTTCAGGGTCCCGGCGGCGATCTCCTTGTAGCGCAGGTCCTCGGCAGGACCACGGCCCTTGGTGCCGGCCGCCGCGAGCGCGCGGCCGCGGGCCATGAACGGCTCGAGATCCTTGTGATAGCACGCGACGCTGAAGCCGGCCTGCGTGGGGTCGTCCGCCAGGCAGACGAGGGCGCCCGTGCCGGTCCGCAGTCGGGTGTGCGCTCCTGCGGCATCGAAGCCGACGACCGCGGCCGTCGCCCGCTGGTCGGGGGGGGGGGGCGGGGCCCCCCCGCCCCGGGGGGGCGCAAGGGGGGGGGGGGGTGCGGGGGGCGGGGCGGGCCCCGCGGGGGGGGCGCCGGGCCGCCCCGGGGTGGGGT